>JBFLKL010000117.1:0-8196 GCA_040883175.1 Synechococcaceae cyanobacterium
AGCCTGAAGATCTTATGGATGATCTTCAGCGTATGGGTCTGATCAACCCCGCTGCCTATCCCATCGCTGAAGCCATCTCTGCAGCTGAACTGCGCCAGGCACTGTTCTTCCGCAACGCTTCCCAAGGCAACCCTGCGGTTGAAACCATGCTGCGCGCGGTGGCAGACGAGGCAGGTGGACTCGACCAGGCGTTCGCAGCCGCCTTTGGCCCCGAAGCCGGCCGCTTTTTCAGCAAGGTCACCGCCTCCAGCCCATTCGGTCGCCGCACCTTCCTGAAGGGCCTCGCCGCCGGTGCCGCACTGGTGACCCTCACCAACTGTGGTGTCAAGCGTGAAGAGTCCGCTGGTGGCGGCGGCGTCGTGGATCCTGGATCGATTGAAAAGAAAAATCTGAAGGTGGGCTTTATCCCCATCACCTGCGCAACGCCAATCATCATGGCCAAGCCAATGGGCTTCTACGAGCGCTATGGCATGAACGTCGATGTGGTGAAAATGCCGAGCTGGGGGGCAGTTCGGGACTCAGCTATCGCCGGTGAGCTTGATGCCTACCACATGCTGGCGCCGATGCCGATTGCCATGACCCTTGGATTGGGTACATCCCCGTTCAGCGTCAAGCTTGCCAGCATTGAAAATATCAACGGCCAGGCAATCACGGTAGCCAAGCGTCACGCTGGCAAGGTTAAAGAAGCCAAGGACTTCAAGGGCTTTGTGATCGGGGTTCCTTTCCCCTTTTCCATGCACAATCTGCTGCTCCGCTACTACCTTGCAGAGGGCGGCATCAACCCAGACACCGACGTGCAGATCCGTCCGGTTCCTCCGCCGGACAGCATCGCCCAGCTGGTGGCTGGGGATCTCGATGCCATGTTGATGCCTGATCCGTTCAACCAACGCGCTGTGTATGAGGATGCAGGCTTCATCCATCTGCTCACCAAGGATCTATGGGAAGGACATCCCTGCTGTGCTTTCGCTACCGGCGAGCCCTGGATTCAGGAGCATCCCCTCACCTTCCAGGCCCTCAACAAGTCGATCATTGATGCTGCAAACTATGCCCATAAGCAGGAGAACAGGGCCGAGATCGCCAAGGCTATTTCCGGTCGGGCGTTCCTGAACCAGCCCACCGAAGTGGTGGAAGCTGTGCTCACCGGCAAATTCGAGAATGGCCTCGGCGACACCCTCAACGTACCGGACCGGATCGACTTCGATCCCTATCCCTGGCAGAGTTTCGCCAACTGGATTCAGACCCAGTTGGTGCGCTGGGATCTCGGCAAGGCTGCCAGCATGATCAAGGCAGGCGACTTCGACAGCAACAGCGCTGCCATCTTCCTCACCAGCGAGGCGCAGGAGCTGATGCGTTCGATGGACCTTACGCCACCCAGTGAGCAGTTTCGGGTTGAGAAGCTTGCTTTTGACACCTTCGATCCACAACAGCCGATGCAATACATCGAGGAACAGAAGAAGCGGGACGGCTTCTGATTATCCGTTGCCGTTCCTGATGGCTTCAAGCCGTTTGTATTCCAACTTTTGATTCATGCTTGAGAATCGTATCTCGAGAAAGCTGGCTATTGCAATCTCCTGCGTCAGCGTACTGATTGCGTTGCTGGTGTGGCAGGCCCTCGCCACGCAGGGCCTGCTCGGGAAGAACTTTCCGGGGTCCTTCAAAACCCTCAGTGAACTTGCCTGGTGGTTATCTGATCCATTTTTTTATAATGGCCCCAACGATCTCGGCATCGGCACCAATCTTCTGATCAGTCTGCGCCGCGTGCTGATCGGCTATGGACTGGCCGTCATCGTCGCTGTGCCGCTCGGCCTGCTTGTCGGGATCTCCCGGATCGCCGAATCCTCCGTCAACCCGTTCGTGCAGCTCCTCAAGCCTGTGTCTCCACTGGCCTGGCTGCCGATCGGCCTGTTCGTCTTCCGGGATTCGGAGATCACGGGCATTTTTGTCATCTTCATTTCCAGCATCTGGCCCACTCTGATCAACACTGCATTTGGTGTCACTTCCATCAACCCAGACTTTCTGCGGGTTTCCCGTTCTCTCGGCGCCAGCCAGTTTCGCACTGTGGTGAAGGTGGTGCTGCCTGCGGTAATGCCTAATATTCTGGCCGGTATGCGTATTTCCATGGGTACGGCATGGCTGGTGATCGTTGCTGCTGAAATGTTGCTGGGCAGCGGTATTGGCTATTTCATCTGGAATGAGTGGAACAACCTTTCACTCCCCAATATTTTTGCTGCCATCATTGTGATTGGCTTTGCCGGTCTGGTGCTTGATCAGATCTTCGGCCTGTTGCAGAGGCGGTTCGACTACCAGGGCTGAGTCCAGGCCAACGCCACCCATCCCCCTGACCAGCTCCCGTTCGGAGCCTTCCCGTCTGGAACCCTCCTGAACTCACTTCCGATCGCCGCAATGACTTCCTTCGCCATGCCCACCACCCCATCGGACCAGCTGGGTCAGCGTTTTCCGGACGCCCAGGTTGTGGTGGAAGGTGTCAGCAAGGTGTTCAGTCCGGAAAGCGGTCTGTTCGACTCCTTCACCCGTCGACGGGCAGCAGCTGGTTATGTGGCACTGGAGGATGTCAGTCTGCGCATTGAAAAGAACACCTTCGTATCCATCATCGGTCCCTCCGGCTGCGGCAAGTCCACCCTGCTCAACCTGATCGCCGGCCTCGACCGCCCCAGTTCCGGCCAGATCCTGGTGGACGGTGAGCGTGTGCGCGGGCCCGGTCCCGACCGCGGCATCATCTTCCAGAACTACGCCCTGATGCCCTGGCTCACTGCCCTGGGCAACGTCGAGTACGCCGTGGAAACGGCCTGTCCGGGCCTCAGTCGTGGCCAGGCCAGGGAGAGGGCCCGCGAGTACCTCGCGATGGTCGGCCTGGAGCGGGCGATGCATCGTTACCCGAAGCAGATCTCCGGCGGGATGAAGCAGCGGGTGGCTATCGCCCGAGCCCTGTCCATCAACCCCAGCATCCTGCTGATGGATGAGCCCTTCGGCGCCCTTGATGCTCTCACCCGCAGCTATCTGCAGGAGGAGGTGCTCCGGATCTGGGAGGATCATCGTGTCACCGTCGTGCTCATCACCCACAGCATTGAGGAGGCGTTGCTGCTCTCCGATCAGATCGTGCTGATGTCGCGCGGACCCGCCGCCACCATCGCCGACGTGATCAACCTGCCGTCGCTGCGACCGCGACAGCGCAGCGTGATTGAGCAGCATCCTGAGTTTCTGGCCATCAAACTGCGGCTCGAGGACCACCTGCTCAAGGAAACCAGGGCCGTGGAGGAGCGCACCTGAATCGGCCCGGCAGCCAACCCCAGGTGGCCCCATCCACAGCCTGTTCAGGCCCCCCTTCCCCTTCCACCTCCGTACCACCCCATTCCCCGCCATGGCTCGGTCGGCTCTCTCCCCGACCCTGCTGGCTGCCAAGCGCGCCAAGGGGCTCAGCGTCGCCGATCTGGAAACCCTGCTGGGCCGCGATGAGGTGTGGGTCGCCAGCCTCTTCTACGGCCAGTCCACAGCCTCGCCCGAGGAGGCCGAGCAGCTGATCACTGCCCTCGGCCTCGACCCCACTCTCAAGTCAGACCTGCAGACGCCACCCGTGAAGGGCTGTCTGGATCCGGTTGTTCCCACCGATCCGCTGATCTACCGCTTCTACGAGATCATGCAGGTGTATGGCCTGCCGTTGAAGGACGTGATTCAGGAGAAGTTCGGGGACGGCATCATGAGCGCCATCGATTTCACGCTTGAAGTCGACAAGGTGACTGACCCGGCCGGGGATCGTGTTCAGGTGACGATGTGCGGCAAGTTCCTCCCCTACAAGAAGTGGTGATCACGGCCAACGCCGCAGCACCGCCAGCAGGGCCTCGCCGTAGCGCTCCAGCTTGGCGGCGCCGATGCCGCTCACCCCGGCCAGGTCCACCAGGCTGGCCGGGCGCCGCTGCGCCAGTTCCAGCAGGGTCCGGTCGTGGAACACCACATAGGGCGGTACCCCCTGCTGCTGGGCCTGCTCACGGCGCCAGCTCCTGAGGGCCTCCACCAGCGACGCGTCCAGATCGCTCGCGCCGCCGCCTTCTGCCATGGCTCCCTGCAGGCCCGCAGCGCCTGACAGGCCGCCCGAAGCGGCCCGGCGCCGATCCTTCCGGGGCGATGGCTGGGGCAGCTCCAGGGTTGCCTCACCCCGCAGCAGCGGTCGCACCAGCTCCGGCGGGCCCAGCTGCAGTCCGCCCCGCCCGTCCGGCACCGGCTGCAGGTAGCCCAGACCCGTGAGCTGCCGCACCAGGGTGCGCCACTGATTCCGGTCCAGCTCGCGGCCGATGCCATACACGCTCAGCTCCTGGTGGCCGAACTGACGGATCTTCTCGGTGCTGCCGCCCAGCAGCACGTCCACCACATGGGCGGCGCCGAACCGCTGGCCGGTGCGCACCACCGCCGAGAGCAGCTTCTGGGCCGGCACGCTCACATCCACCACCGCCCGGGGCTCCAGGCAGCCGTCGCAGTTGCCGCAGGGCTCGGCCAGCTGCTCGCCGAAGTGGCGCAGCAGCACCTGACGGCGGCAGCCCGCCGCCTCGCTGAAGGCGATCAGGGCCTCGAGCTTGCCGTGCTCGATCCGCTTCTGTTCCTCGCTGGCGCCCGAGTCGTCGATGAAGCGGCGCAGCTGGGGCACATCCCCCGGCCCGTGCACCATCCAGGCCACCGCCGGCAGGCCGTCGCGCCCCGCCCGGCCCGTCTCCTGGTAATAGGCCTCGAGGCTCTTGGGCAGATCCACGTGGGCCACGAAGCGCACGTCGGGTTTGTCGATGCCCATGCCGAAGGCGATCGTGGCCACCACCACCACGGCGCTGCCGGTGCGGAAGCGCTGCAGGGCGGCACTGCGCTGCTCGCCGCCCAGGCCGGCGTGATAGGCCACGGCGTCGTAACCGGCCGCCCGCAGCTCCGCTGCCAGCTTGTCGACCCGACTGCGGGAGCGGGCATACACGATGCCCGCCTCACCGCGGTGCCCGGCCAGAAACTCCAGCAGCTGCCTGCCGGGCTGCTCCTTGGTCCGGAGCAGGTAGCGGATGTTGGGGCGGTCGAAGCTGGCCAGGAACACCTGGCCGCTCTGCAGCCGCAGCCGCTCGATGATCTCGGCGCGGGTGCGCGGGTCGGCGGTGGCGGTGAGGGCCAGGCGCGGCACCGCCGGGAAGCGCTCCGCCAGCGCCCCCAGCTGGATGTATTCGGGCCGGAAGTCATGCCCCCACTGCGACACGCAGTGGGCCTCGTCGATCGCGAACAGGGCCAGCGGCTGTGCGCCACCCAGCGCCGCCAGCCGCTCCAGCAGATCGCCGCCCAGCAGCCGCTCCGGCGACACGTAGAGCAGTTCCAGCGCTCCGCCCTGCAGCTGGTGCCACACGCCGGCGGCCTCCTCCCGCGCCAGGCCGGAATGGAGCGCGGCGGCGGCCACGCCCAGCTGCTGCAGCGCCTCCACCTGGTCCTGCATCAGGGCGATCAGCGGCGAGATCACCACCGCCAGCCCTGGCCGGCACAGGGCCGGCACCTGGTAGCAGAGCGACTTGCCGCCGCCGGTGGGCATCAGCACCAGCCCCGAGCCGCCGCCGATCACGTGGCGCACGATCGCCTCCTGGGGGCCGCGGAAGGCCGGGTAGCCCCACACCTGCCGCAGCACCTCCAGTGGATCGTTCACAGGGCGGCGGGCCGGCGGGGATCTCCCACAATGCCCCCATCCGGCGCACCGCGATGTCCGCTTCCTCGCCCCGCACCGCCACCGCCTGGGGTTTCCTCGCCCCGGCCCTGGTGCTGATCGGCCTGTCGGTGCTGATTCCGGCCCTGATGGCCCTGGTGATGAGCTTCAGCCAGGCCGGGCTGGATGTGAGCGAACCGCTGCAGTTCGTGGGCCTGGCCAACTACCGGCGCCTGCTGGCCGATCCGATGTTCGCCCGGGTGAGCGTCACCACCTTTCTCTATCTGGTGGGGGTGGTGCCGCCGATCGTGCTCGGCGCCCTCGCCCTGGCGGTGCTGGTGAACCGTTCCCTGCCCGGCATCCACTGGTTCCGCGGCGCCTTCTACACCCCGGTGCTGGTGTCGATCGTGGTGGCGGCCATCGCCTTCCGCTGGCTCTACGCCGAGAACGGCCTGATCAACGGCTGGCTTGTGGCCCTGCTGGGGGATCGCTTCAGCCCCATCGGCTTCCTCACCTCGCCGCTGCTGGCCCTCCCCTCGGTGATGGTCGTCACCCTGTGGAAGGGTCTGGGCTATTACATGGTGATCTTCCTGGCCGGGTTGCAGGGCATCGCCCCGGAGCTCTACGAGGCCGCCGCCCTCGATGGCAGCGAGGGCTGGCGCAGGCATCTCGACATCACCCTGCCGCTGCTCCGTCCCTACCTCACCCTGGTGGCGGTGATCTCCGCCATCGCCGCCACCAAGGTGTTCGAGGAGGTGTTCCTGATGACCCAGGGCGGCCCCGCCGACGCCACCCGCACGATCGTGTACTACGTGTACGACCAGGCCTTCACCGAGCTGGAGATCAGCTACGCCTGCACCGTGGGCCTGGCCCTGTTCATGGCCGTGCTGCTGCTCAGCCTGGTGCGCTACGCCTTCGCCGGTGATCGTGGCCTCACCTGAGTGCTGACATCGGGGGCCTGGCGGCTGCAGGCCTCTAGCCTCTCTCCATGGTTCAGTTCCGGCCCGCTGCGCCCCAATCCAGTGCTGATCACGGCGACCAGGGCCCGCGTCCCCCGATCGGCGTGGTGGGCGGCGGCCAGCTGGCCTGGATGCTGGCGGCGGCGGCCCGGGAGCTGAAGCTGCCCCTGCTGGTGCAGACCCCCAGCGCCGACGACCCCGCCAGCCGCCTGGCCAGCGATGTGATCCGTGCCGACGTGCGCGATGTGGAGGGGACGCGTCGGCTGGCCCAGCGCTGCAGCGCCATCACCTTCGAGAACGAGTGGGTGGACCTGCCGGGCCTGGCGGCACTGGCGGCCCAGGGTGTGACCTTCGTGCCCAGCCTCCCGGCCCTGGAGCCGCTGGTGTGCAAGCGCAGCCAGCGGGAGCTGCTGCGGCGGTTGAATCTGCCCTCGCCCGCCTGGCTGCCCCTCACCGACCTGCTCGAGAGCGCCGATCCGGTTCAGCACAACCGTCGGACCGGCGACCCCCCTGTCCCCCACGCTGCCGCGCCCGCCACCGGCGCGGCGCTCCCCACGCTTCCGCCTCGCTGGCAGTTCCCGCTGATGGCCAAGGCCGCCTCCGGCGGCTACGACGGCAAGGGCACGGCTCTGCTGCGCGACCGCGACGATCTCGAGGCCCTGCTGGAGCGGGTGGATCCCGAGCACTGGATCGTGGAGACCTTGGTGGCGTTCGAGCAGGAGCTTTCCCAGCTCGTGTGCCGCGACCGCGCCGGCCGGGTGCTCTGCTACCCGCTGGTGCGCACCCATCAGCACCAGCGGGTGTGCGACTGGGTGCTGGCCCCCGCTCCGGTGCCCCATGCGGTGCAGGCCTATGCCCGCAACATCGCCACCTCCCTGCTCACGGCCCTCGATTACGTGGGCGTGCTCTCGATCGAGTTCTTCTATGGCCCCTGCGGCCTGCTCGTCAACGAGATCGCCCCCCGCACCCACAACTCCGGCCACGTCACCATCGAGGCGGCCCACACCAGCCAGTTCGCCCAGCAGGCCCGGATCGTGGCCGGCCTGCCCATGGGGTCGGTGGAACTGAAGGTTCCCGGAGCGCTGATGGTGAATCTGCTCGGCTTCGAGCACAGCGACGACGACGGCGACGGCTACCGCGCCGAGCGCACGGCCCTGGCGGCCCTGCCCGGGGCCACGGTGCACTGGTACGGCAAGCGGGGCGCCAGGCCGGGTCGCAAGCTGGGCCACATCACCCTGCTGCTCGATGGGCCCGGCCCGGCGGCACTGGAGGAGCAGGCCCGGCAACGGCTTGCAGCCGTGAGGGCCCTCTGGCCCCTTCCCTCCGCCTAGGATTCAGCTGGACTGCTGTGTTGGTGACTGCCTTCTACAGTTTTCTGATCTGACTCCTTCTTCGACGTGGGGGTCTGCAGCGGCAAGCAACGTAAGCCGGCCTCGCAGCCGGAAACGGCGCCCCGTCCTTGACCCCCTTCTGGTTCCACCAGGTCGAACACTGGGGCAAAACGGCACGGCGGTCCACCCCATTCCACGGCTCATCCATTCCGGCCCGGCACGTGGCCATTCCCAA
>JBFLKL010000118.1:0-13312 GCA_040883175.1 Synechococcaceae cyanobacterium
CCGTTCCAGCTGGCCCACGACGCCCTGCGCGGGCTGCTCTACCGCGACGGGCCCTACGGCCATGATCCGCTCGGTCTGGAGGAGGAACTGGAGCAGGTTGGGGTCAGCGATCTGGAGCACCTGCTGCGAGGGCTTGCTGAACCTGGCGCACTGCTGGTGCTCTGTGGCGATGTCGACGAGCGGCTGGCGGAGCAGATGGCCGGCGTGCTGGCCCGGTTGCCATGGCCCACCCAGCCACCCCGGCAACGCCCCTGGACGGCTCCAGCCGCTCCTGATCAGTCCCTGGCCCTGCAGGAGCAGGACACCGAACAGCTGGTGGTCATGCTGGGGGCCGCCACGGTGCCGCTGGGCCATGGCGATGCCCTGGCACTGCGTCTGCTCCAGGCTCACCTTGGACTGGGCATGTCCAGCCGCCTGTTCCAGGTGATGCGTGAACAGCGGGGTCTGGCCTATGACGTGGGCGTGCACATGCCCGCCCGCTGTGCGGCCACCCCCTTCGTGCTGCACCTGTCCACCTCGGCCGCCCGGGCCCGGGAAGCCTGCGCTGCGCTGCTGGAGGAATGGCAACGGCTTGCCGGCGAGCTGCTCAGCGAAGCCGACCTGCGGCTCGCCCGGGCCAAGTTCCGCGGTCAGGACGCCATGGGACGCCAGACCTGCGGCCAGGTGGCCGACCGCCAGGCCCTGGTGCTGGGCCATGGTCTGGGCGGGGGACACGTGCAGGAGTGCCTGGAGCGGGCCGAACGGCTCAGCGCCGAGGAGTTGCGGGTCGCCGCGCGTCGCTGGCTGAACCGGCCCGTTCTGAGCCTGTGCGGTCCGACAACGGCCCTCATGGCCGCCGAGCAGGCCTGGGAGGCGGCCAGCGCCGCCTCCTGAGCGGGCTCCGGGCTCAGGCCGGATCCAGAGCAGTGGCAGCCAGCAGAAAGGTGCCGCGGCGAAAACGCACGGCGACGATCCCCAGCGCCCTCAGCTCCACCACCTGACCCAGCTCCTGCGGGCCGATCAGATCGGGGGGGCGCAGCATCGGCATGGGATCGGCGGTCTTCAGGTAGGAGGGCCGCTCCCTGACGCTGACCGCCTGGCCGACCGTCAGGACGGTTGCGGATGCTGGGGAACTGTCGTCCGGCAGGTTGGCCTCGACCATCGGCATCCACTCGGGCGTCGTGAGAGGGAATTCCACCTGAACCCTGGCACAGCACCCGACAGCTGGGGGTGGATCAGCAGTCAGACTGAAGCCAGTGGCAATCCGTGCTGTTGAGGGCCCTGGCCAACTGGAGCGGTGCCGTCGCCGGCCTGCTGCTGATCCTGATCGGCGGGATGATCCAGGCCGCTGCACCACTCCCCGTGAGCGATGGCGTGTGGGCGATTGCTCCCCTGCCGATCACCCTGCAGGTGCCGGCCCTGCTGCTCACCGCGCTGGTCTGCGGCCACCGCAGCGCCCTGCTGGCGGCGGTGGCCTACCTCACGCTGGGCCTGCTGGAGCTGCCGGTGTTCCACGGCGGCGGCGGTTCCGGCTATGTGCTTGATCCCGGTTTCGGCTACCTGGCCGGATTCGTGCCCGCCGGCTGGCTGGCCGGCAAGCTGGCGCGGCAGCCCGGCATGAACGACGTGCTGAAACTCACCGGCAGCGCCGCCTTCGGGTTGCTGGTGATCCAGCTCTGCGGCGTGCTCAATCTGGTGCTCGGAGCCCTGGCGGGCCGCTGGCGGGCCGACCTGCCGCAACTGCTGGTCACCTATTCGCTGGTGCCGCTCCCCTCCCAGCTGCTGCTCTGCACCGCCGTCGCCGTGCTGGCCCTGGTTCTGCGCCGGATTCTGCTCGTGCAGCCATGAGCGCCCGCCTCCGTCCGAGCCGCCGGCTCTGCTTTCTGCTGGCGGCACTGGTGGTCGTGGCCGACCAGCTCTCCAAGGCCTGGGCCACCGAGCATCTCGCCGATGCAGGCGTGCGACGGTTCCTGCCGGGCCTGCTGGAGCTCACTTACACCACCAACACCGGTGCCGCCTTCAGCCTGTTCAGCGGTGCCCCCAGGGCCCTCGGGGTGGTGAGCCTGGCGGTGGGGCTGGGGGTGGCCGTGTGGATCTGGCGCCTGGGGCGCGGCGCTCCCCTGGGACTGGCCCGCTGCCTGGCCCTGGGCCTGCTGCTGGGCGGCGCCATCGGCAATGGCATCGACCGCTGGCGCCTTGGGGCCGTCGTGGATTTTCTCGCCTTTGTGCCGATCACCTTTCCAGTGTTCAATCTGGCCGATGTCGCCATCAACCTCGCCGTGCTCTGCTTTCTGATCGATCTGCTGGCGCCTGCCGCGCCCGGCACGGGACGCGGCCATTGAGGGAGTCCGATCCGTGAGGCTGAAGGTGATGGGCTGCGGCCATGACTGAGGGCCTGCTGCTGGTGCATCTGCCTGGTCAGGGATGCACCCGGCTGGCCCTGCACAGCGGCGTGTACCGCATCGGCCGCGACGGCGACAGCCAGGTCGCGATCGCCCATCCGGCCGTGAGCCGCCAGCATGCCCTGCTGGAACAGGTGGGGCGCCACTGGCTGCTGCGTGACTGCGGCTCAACCAACGGCCTGTGGTGGCGGGGCCGGCGGGTGGCCGAGCTGCTGCTCAGCGATGGCGACACAGTGCGTTTCGGGCCCAGTCAGCAGGCGGGGCTGCCGGAGCTGGAATTCCAGCAGCGACCTCAGCCCCGCCTGGTGAAGGTGGTCCGGGGGGTCAGCCTCGCCCTGGGGGGGCTGGCAGCCATCGGCCTGGCAACCCTTGGCCTGGCGGTGGTGCAGGTGCCCATCCGCGGCAGCCTCGCACCCGTACGAGGCCCCCTGAGCTTCTACGACCGCAACGGCAAGCCGATCGCCAGTGCCGACGGGGGGCAGCACCGCGAACTGGAGGCACTCGGCGACTACCCCCGGGTGCTGGTGGAAGCCCTGCTGGCGAGCGAGGACAGCCGCTTCTGGTGGCATCCGGGCGTGGATCCGGTGGGCACGGCCCGCGCCCTGGTCACCAACCTGCTGGGCGGCCGGGTGCTGGAGGGCGGCAGCACGCTCACCCAGCAGCTGGCCCGCAGCCTCTACCCCGATCAGGTGGGACAGGGTGAGACCCTGGGGCGCAAGTGGAGGGAACTGCTGGTGTCACTGCAGCTGGAGGCACGCTTCAGCAAGCGCGACCTGCTGCTCAGCTATCTCAATCGCGTCTACCTGGGCGTGGGTTGGGGCTTCGAGGACGCCAGCCGCCACTTCTTCGGGAAGCCCGCCCGGGATCTGACACTGGAGGAAGCGGCCCTTCTGGTGGGCCTGCTGCCCTCTCCCAACGGCTACGACCCCTGTTTCGATCCCCAGGCTGCCCTGAACTCCCGCAATCAGGTGCTCGCCAAGATGGTGGACACCGCCCGCATCAGCGCCGACGAGGGGCGGCGGGCGCGGCGCAGTCCTGTGCAGCTGCACCCGGATGCCTGTCGCAGCAGGGAACAGGGGCGTGGCGCGCCCTTCTACACCGATCAGGTGCGACGCGATCTGGAGGCTCAGGTGGGCGTCGGCGTGGCTTCCGAGGGCAATTTCCTCATCGATACCCACCTCAATCCCACACTGCAGGAACAGGTTGAGCGGCTGTTGCGCCGCCGCCTCGACGGCAGTGCCAGCCTCGGCGTCAGCGAGGGCGCGGTGGTGGTGCTCGATGCCCGCACCGGCGGCATCCTGGCCCTGGCCGGAGGCCGTGACTACCAGCAGAGCCAGTTCAACCGGGCCACGATGGCCCTCCGCCAGCCCGGCAGCACCTTCAAGCTCTTCCCGTTTCTGGTGGCCCTGGAGCGGGGGGCCCGTCCCGGTGATCCGGTGGACTGCGGGCCCCTGCGCTGGCGCGGCCAGACCTTCGCCAGCGACTGCACGGGCAGCCTCACCCTGGTGAGCGCCTTCGCCCGCAGCAGCAACACCGCCGCTCTCCGCCTCGCCCAGCGCGTGGGGCTGGAGGCGGTGGTTCAGAAAGCAAGGGACCTCGGTGTCACCAGTTCCCTGAATCCCGTGCCCGGCCTGGCCCTGGGCCAGAGCGAGCTGACCCTGCTGGAGCTCACCGCCGCCTATGCCGCCATCGCCAACGGCGGCACCTGGCGCCCACCCACCACCATCCGCCAGGTGGTGGACGGCGAGACCTGCCGCGGTGAGGAACCGGACCGCTGCCGCCGGGAGGCCGCAGAGGGCGGTCGCGGCGGCGGCGGCGGGACGGCGCCGGGACGCAGGGCAGTGAGCGAGGACACGGCACGCCGGATGCAGCAGCTGCTGCGGGCCGTGGTGAGCTCCGGCACCGGCACCGCCGCGTCCCTCGGGGGCCAGGAGGGCGGCAAGACCGGCACCACCAATGGCAACCGCGACCTGCTGTTCGTGGGCTACGAACCCCGTCGTGACTGGGTGATCGGCATCTGGCTTGGCAACGACGACAATCAGCCCACCACCGGCTCCAGCGCCCTGGCCGCAGGCCTGTGGGGCGAAGTCGCCCGGATTCCGGACTCCTAGGGCGGACGATGCCGGCATGAAGCAGCGCACCCGCCTCTGGATCGCCATCGCCGTGCTGCTGCTGGCCCTGCTGGTGGTAGGGCTGGTGCTGCAGGCCTTCAACCAGCTGATCTGGCAGCTCAGTGCCGTGCTGCCCTACGGCCTGGTGGGCCCTGTGGCCCTGCTGCTGGTGGCGGCGGTGGCGGCCCTGCTGGCCCAGCTGGCCTGGCCCTGGCTGCAGCCCTTTCTGCCAGGCCAGGAGCGGCGGCGCGAACGAGACGGGGGTGGACGCCGGCAGCCCGCTGTCGAAGTCCCCAGCAGCCGCCGGGAGGCGGCGGCCCGCAACCTCGAGGCCATTGATCAGACCCTTGTGCGTGTGCGGGAGGGGATCGCCCGCGAGGCCCTGGAGGAGGAGCGGCGGCGCATGGCCAGCGAGCTCGAACGCGGTGATCTGGTGATCGTGGTGTTCGGCACCGGCTCGGCCGGCAAGACCTCCCTGATCCGGGCCCTGCTGCGCGAGCTGGTGGGCCAGGTGGGTGCTCCGATGGGCTCCACCAGCGAGGCCGGGCGCTACCGGCTGAGGCTGCGGGGTCTGCAGCGGGCCGTGTGGCTGGTGGACACCCCCGGCATCCTGGAGGCCGGAGCCAGTGGCCGCGAGCGGGAGCAGCTGGCCCGCCGGCACGCCAGCCGCGCCGACCTGTTGCTGCTGGTGGTGGACGGTGATCTGCGGGCCAGCGAAGCGGAGGTGCTGCGCAGCCTGGCCGGTATGGGCAAGCGGCTGCTGCTCGTGCTCAACAAGTGCGATCTGCGGGGGGAGCAGGAGGAGGAGCGGCTCCTGGCCCTGCTGCGTCGGCGGGTGGAGGATCTGGTGGCCAGCGAGGACGTGGTACCGGCGAGCGCGGCCCCGCAGACCGTGCCGATGCCCGGTGGCCGGCCTCTGCAGCCAGAGCCTGAGGTGGAAGCGCTGCTGCGCCGCCTCGCCGCCGTGCTGCACGCCGACGGCGAGGAGCTGATCGCGGACAATCTGCTGCTGCAGTGCCGCCATCTCAGCGAGGCCAGCCGGGCCCTGCTGTCCCGGCAGCGGCGCCAGGACGCCGAGGCAATCGTGGAGCGTTACATGTGGATCGGCGCCGGGGTGGTGGGCGTCACCCCCCTGCCCGGGCTGGATCTGCTCGGTGCCGCCGCGGTGAATGCCCAGATGGTGATCGAGCTGGGACGCAGCTTCGGGGTCACGCTCAGCCGCGAGGCCGCCCAGGATCTGGCCCTGTCGGTGGGACGTACCCTGGCTGCCCTGGGATTGGTGAAGGGTGGAGTCTCACTGCTCTCGGCGGCCCTGAGCGTCAACCTGCCGGCCCTGCTGGTGAGCCGGGCGGTGCAGGCGGTGAGCGCCGCCTGGCTCACCCGGGTGGCCGGCGCCAGTTTCATCACCTACTTCGAGCGCGATCAGGACTGGGGCGACGGAGGCATTCAGGAGGTGGTGCAGCGCCACTACGACCTCAATCGCCGTGACGGGCTGCTGCAGCGCTTCGTTCAGGAAGCCCTCAATCGCGTGGTGGAACCGTTGCGGAGGCGGGATCCCCAGCTGCCGCCCCGCCCGGAGGGGCCCCGGCCGAAGGGGCGCTGAGCCCAGCCCCAGGACCAGCCGGCGCCAGGCCCAAGGCCTCCGGCGGGGGGGGCTGCAGCGGTCCGCGGCTGTCGAGAACCACGATCAGCAGCAGATAGAGCAGCCCCACCAGCACGGAGATGGCACCGGTGATGATCGCCACCCAGCGACCGCGGCGCTGCCCGGACCCGGTGGGGGGGGGCGTGGCGCTCATGGGGCCTGCCGCAGGCTGGCCGCCACCACAGACGCCAGCCGTTCCAGCTCAGCGCTGCCGGTGTGGGGATTGCCCAGCACCGCCTTGAGATGGTGACGCGCACCGTACAGGGGCCGCGAGAGCATCAGATCGGCGGCAAGCAGCTGCTGGCGGGTGCGCACACTCCAGCGCTCCGCGCCTGCGGCATCACCGTGCTGGGGCGTGAAGGCCAGCAGATGCAGAGGGCCACCGACGATCCGCAGACCGGCAATCGGCTCCAGCAGGGCGTGCAACTGCCGGCGCCGGGCCACGGCCCCGTCCAGCACTGCCTCGATCCCCGTCAGTCCCAGCTGCCGCAGACCCAGCCACAGCTTCAGGACCTCCGCAGGTCGTGAGCCCTGGATGCCGCTTTCGCCCCCATGCCCCCCGCCCCAGCTGGGCTCCATGTAGGGGAGGCCGGTGCCGAAGGCCCGCTCCAGCAGACAGGGCCGGGCCAGAAGCAGCACCGAGGAGGTCTTGGTGATGCCGAGCAGCTTCTGGGGATTCACCGTCAGCGAATCGGCCAGCCCCAGCCCCGGCACCCTGCCCCTGTGGGCGTCGCTGAGGGCGAACACAGCACCGATGGCCCCATCGACATGCAGCCAGACGCCGTGCCGGCGGCAGATCGCTGCGATGGCCGGCAGCGGGTCGACGGCACCGCGCACGGTGGTGCCGGCGGTGGCCACAACAGCAACCACGGGGATGGCGCGACGCTCGAGCGCAATCAGTTGCCCCTCCAGCTCGGCCGGGTCCAGGGCGCCGTTGCCGTCCACCGGCAGCCTGTGCAGGGCCCCGGGAGGCAGCCCCATCACCGTCACGGCCTTGGCCAGGGAGACGTGGGCGTCGGCACTGGCCAGCACCACCGCCTCGCCGCAGCAGGCGAGATCCCGGCTGTGGCGGGCCGTGACCAGGGCCATCAGGTTGGAGAGGCTGCCACCGCTGGCGGGGACCCCGCCGCTGCCCGGTGGCAAACCCAGGCGCTCGGCCAGCCAGGCCATCAGGCTTCGCTCCAGGCGCGTGAGGCTTGGGGAGAGCTCCTCGGCCAGCAGATTGTTGTTGAGGCCGGCGCCGATCAGATCACCAACGATCGAGGCCGCCAGCGGAGGAGGATCGAGGTGGGCCAGGGCGCCGGGATGGCCAGGGTTGTAGGCGCCGTCCATCACCAGCTGAAGGTCGCTGAGGAGCTGGGAAGGCCCCTGGGGCTGGCGAGCCGGTTCCACCGCCGGCATCACGCTCAGCCCCGGCAGGGGGGGACGCTGGGAGGCGCTGCCCAGCCAGGCGCAGAGCTGGGCGCTGGCCTGCTCGAGCAGCTGCTGCAGAGCGGCGTCGTGGCCATCGGCCGCGGTGAAGGACAGCGGTGGAATCCCCCGCTGGGCAGATGGCGCGCTTGCCAACGACGGATGATCGGACCGCCCCATTGTCACCCGCGCAGCTCGTGATGGTGAATTCCGCGACGTCGGAACCCTTCCCGGGCGGCGAGGCGCACTGGCATGCATTCTGGATGGAGCGCCTGCTGCGTCTGGCCCGGCGTGTGGGGGAGAGCGGGGAGATTCCGGTGGCGGCCGCCGTGCTCGATGGCCGGGGACGCTGTGTCGGGTGGGGAAGCAACCGCCGCCACCGCCGGGCTGACCCCCTCGGCCACGCCGAACTCGAGGCACTGGCCCAGGCGGCCCGGGCCCTGGGCGACTGGCGTCTGAACGCCTGCACCCTGCTGGTGACCCTGGAACCCTGTCCGATGTGTGCCGGTGCGGCGGTGCAGGCGAGGGTCGGCACCGTGGTGTTCGCCGCGCCGGACCCCAAGCGCGGGGCCCTGGGCGGCTGCCTGAACCTGGCCGGACACCCGAGCGCCCATCACCACATGCGCGTCATCGCAGGGGTCCGGGGCGAAGCGGCACAGCAGCTACTGGGGGACTGGTTCCAGCGGCGACGGGACCGTGGACTGCGGGGAGCGTGGAGGCAAGCTGCCGGATCAGACAGCCACAGGGGCCGAGCGAACCGCACCTGAGCGGAAGGCCGGCAGTTCGCTCTCGAACAGATTGAGCAGCCGCTCGACGTTCCCGGGCTGGCTGTTGTAGCCCATCAGGCCGATGCGCCACACCTTGCCGGCCAGCGCGCCCAGACCGCCTCCCACCTCGATGCCATGGCGGTTGAGCAGGTGCAGGCTGAAGGCCTTGCCGTCAACCCCTTCAGGGATCCGCACGGTGGTGAGGGTGGGCAGGCGCAGCTCGCGGGGGGCATGCAGCTCGAGCCCAAGTGACTCCAGCCCCGCCCACAGCTCCTCGGCGTTGCGCTGATGGCGGTTCCAGGCCTGTTCCAGACCCTCCTCGGCCAGCAGGCGCAGGGCCTCACGCATGCCGAAATTCATGTTCACCGGGGCGGTGTGGTGGTATACCCGATCACTGCCCCAGTAGCGATTGAGCAGGGTGACATCGAGGTACCAGTTGGGCACCCTGCCGCTGCGTGCGGCCATCTTGGCCTCAGCCCGGGGACCCATGGTGAAGGGACCGAGGCCGGGCGGGCAGCTCAGGCCCTTCTGGCTGCAGCTGTAGGCCAGATCCACCTTCCAGTCGTCGAGGAAGAGGGGAACCGCCCCGAGGGATGTGACGGTGTCGAGCAGCAGCAGGCAGTCATGACGGCGGCAGAGATCGCCGATGCCCTCCATCGGCTGACGGATGCCCGTGGAGGTTTCGGCATGCACGATCGCCAGAATCGCCGGCTTGTGGACCTCCAGGGCCGCTTCGATCTCCTCGAGACTGAAGGCCTCCCCCCAGGGCCTCTCGATGGTCACCACCTCAGCCCGGTAGCGCTCGGCCATGTCGACCAGCCGCAGGCCGAAATAGCCCTTCACCGCAACCAGCACCTTGTCGCCGGGCTCGATGGTGTTCGCCAGGGTGGCTTCCATGGCGGCGCTGCCCGTGCCGCTCATGGGCAGGGTCAGCCGGTTGTCGGTCTGCCAGGTGTAGCGGAGAAGTTCCTGCACCTCTCCCATCAGCTCCACATACAGTGGGTCGAGGTGGCCGATCGGCGTGCGGGCCATCGCCTGCAACACCCGGGGATGGGCGTTGGAAGGGCCCGGACCCAGCAGCAGACGATCCGGCGTGGCGATCGGATCGAGCTGAAGGCGGTGGGCAGTGTTGACGGGAGGCAGCGCGGACAAGGGGCCGGGGTGGTGGGGCGGAACGGTGAAGCCTACGCAGCTGAACGGTGTCGGCCACGACGGCTCTGAGGGGCTGGTCAGCGGGCGCGCACGTTGCAGGACGCCAGGCCGCGGCAGAGGTGCTCGAAGGGAGCCCGGACCACAGCGGCGAGGTCGGTGGACTCAGCCAGACCGTCCGCGGCGAGCAGCTCACACAGCACATCCGCCATCAGGGCGATGCTGCGCACCGTGGGACCGGTGGGAACGCCCAGACTCTTGTAGGTGTCGTCCAGACCGTTCAGCACACGTTCGTCGAGGATCGTGGGATCCCCGGCGATCAGGGCGTAGCTGGCGTAGCGCAGGAAATAGTCCATGTCCCGCAGGCAGGCAGAGAGCCTGCGGGTGGTGTAGGCGTTGCCACCGGGCAGGATCAGCTCCGGATCCTCCAGCCAAAGGCGCTGGGAGGCTTCGCGCACGATCGTCGCAGCCTCCCGGTTGATCAGTTCCACCGCCGCCAGCCGCAGGGTGGACTGGGACAGAAAGGCATTGATGCGATCGATGGCATCGCGGTCGAGGTAGCGACCCAGCTGGTCGTAGCGCCCGATCAGACCGGTGATGGCATCCCGCATGGCTGGTTTGGATCGCGTGGTCCCAGGCCGGAAGGTAGCACTCGCAAACCCCCAAATCCCTGAGCTGACCGGGCTTCTGGCGGATCTGACAGAAACGGTTACGGAAACAGGAACCGCCGCCAGGCCGTCGTTTCGTTACCAGGGCTACAAAGTGGGCCCATGGCGGTCCGTACCGTCCCGCCAGCCGCCACCGGTGCGGCCCGTCATCCTGTTCTCTGCCATGGCCAACACCGCCCAGGACGTCCTCCGCCAGATCCAGGACGGGGGCATCGAACTGATCGACCTCAAGTTCGTGGACCTCCACGGCAAATGGCAGCACCTGACCGTGAGCAAGGAGCTCATCGATGAGGAGGCGTTCAGCACGGGCGTGGCCTTTGACGGCTCCTCCATCCGCGGCTGGAAGGCCATCAACGAATCGGACATGGCGATGGTGCCGGATCCGGATACGGCCTGGATCGATCCCTTCTACAGCCACAGGACGCTCAGCCTGATCTGTTCGATCCAGGAGCCCCGCAGTGGCCAACCCTATGGACGCTGCCCCCGCGCCCTGGCCCGTAAGGCGCTCGACTACCTGGATGGCACCGGAATCGCCGATACCGCCTATTTCGGCCCGGAGCCTGAGTTCTTCGTCTTCGACGATGTGCGTTACAGCTCCGGAAGCGGCACCAGTTTTTACAGCGTCGATTCGATCGAAGCACCCTGGAACACCTCGAGGCTGGAGGAAGGAGGCAACCTGGCCTACAAGATCCAGCTCAAAGAGGGCTACTTCCCGGTTGGGCCGAACGACACCCTCCAGGACATGCGAACTGAGATGATTCTCACCATGGCCAGCCTGGGTGTGCCGATCGAAAAGCATCACCACGAGGTGGCCACCGCGCAGCACGAGCTGGGCATGAAGTTCTCCGAGCTCATCACAGCAGCTGACAATGTGATGATCTACAAGTATGTTGTCCGCAACGTCGCCCGGAAATACGGCAAGACGGCCACTTTCATGCCCAAACCGGTGTTTGCCGACAACGGCAGTGGCATGCATGTGCACCAGAGCCTCTGGAAGGGCGGACAGCCCCTGTTCTTTGGTGAGGGCACCTATGCCAACCTCTCCCAGACAGCCCGGTGGTACATCGGTGGCCTGCTCAGGCACGCCCCCAGCTTCCTGGCCTTCACCAACCCCACCACCAACAGCTACAAGCGCCTGGTGCCCGGCTTCGAAGCTCCGGTGAACCTCGTGTACTCCCAGGGCAACCGCTCCGCCGCCGTGCGCATTCCGCTCACGGGCCCCAGCCCGAAGGCCAAGCGCCTCGAATTCCGCTCCGGCGATGCCCTCTCCAACCCCTACCTGGGCTTTGCCGCCATGCTCATGGCCGGCATCGACGGCATCAAGAACCAGATCGACCCCGGCGACGGCACCGACGTCGACCTGTTCGAGCTCTCCGCCGAGGAACTGGCCCGGATCTCCACGGTGCCGGCCTCGTTGAATGGCTCCCTGGAGGCGCTCGATGCCGACAAGCACTACCTCATGGAAGGAGGGGTGTTCACCGAAGACTTCATCAACAACTGGATCGCCATGAAGTATGAGGAGGTGCAGCAGCTTCGCCAGCGTCCCCATCCCCACGAGTTCGTGATGTATTACGACGCCTGATCCCAGGCGCGCCAGTGCCAGACCCCCGCGGAGCCCACCAGGCGGCTCCACGGGGGCGGGATTGGGTAGTGCGGGCGTCTAATGATGACGCAGCGCGGCAATCGCACTGTCATGCAGGTGCCGTTGATGGGCCTGTCGGGCGGCCCAGGCCTGCAGCTGATGCACAGCGTTGGCCTCCGGCCCCGGGTCATGGTGGCGGGTGATCTGCGCCAACTCGGCGCCGTGGCGTCGCCGGTCGCGCTGGTGGTCCCGGGCCCAGGCGAGGAATTCGCGGGCGGGGCCGTCCTGAAGGGCGGCATTGGCGGGCAGGGGTACCGCGACCACGGGAACGCCGGCGGCGGTGGTGAACCTGGCCATGGCGACAATCCTCCTGCTTCCCTTCAATCCCATTGTCGCGAGCTGTGGTAGCAACGGCTACAGACCTGGCGATTGCTTCACAGGTCTTCAACGCCTGACCGCGGGTTCTTCGCGGTTGCTTCGCGGTGGTCGTCGCTCGCGGCGGCCTGTATCGATCGGCTGGAATGGGCTCGCACCAACAGCCCGCCATGCCCGATCAGCTCACCAAGCTGGCCTACCACACCCTCCAGCAGGGCAAGGCGCTGTTCGGCATCACCCACAAGGAGGTGAGCACCCGCCTGATGGGCGCGCTCGCTCCCGATGGAGGGCCACGCACCGTGCCGGTGCCGCCCGAGCTGCTCAGCCGAATGCGGGAGGCCATGGACCGGCTGCACGCCCGCGACTGGCAGGAGGCTGAGGAGGGCCTCTATCCCCGCTCCCTGCTCTTCGATGCCCCCTGGCTCGACTGGGCAGGCCGTTACCCGCTGGTGTGGCTGGACATGCCGCTCACCTGGCAGCGGCGCTGGCAGCGGCGGGTCCGCGATCTGCCGGTCGGGGTTGATCACTCGGCCTACCCCGACTACTACCTGCAGAACTTTCATCACCAGACCGACGGGTACCTCAGCGAGCACTCGGCCGCCCTCTACGACCTGCAGGTGGAGCTGTTGTTCAACGGCACGGCCGAGCCCATGCGTCGCCGGGTGATCGCCCCGCTGTGCCGGAACCTCCAGGCCTTCGGCGGCCGGGCCCCCAGCCGGATCCGGGTGCTTGACGTTGCCACCGGCACGGGTCGGACCCTGCGCCAGCTCCGCGCCGCCCTTCCGGACGCCCAGCTGCTGGGTCTCGACCTCTCAACGGCCTATCTGCGCCAGGCCAGTCGCTGGTTGGCCCAGCTGCCGGGCGAACTACCCCAGCTGGTGCAGGCCAACGCCGAGGCCATGCCCTTCGCCGACCACAGCGTGCAGGCGATCACCTGCGTGTTCCTGCTGCACGAACTTCCCGCGGAGGCCCGCCAGGCCGTGATCCAGGAGTGTTTCCGCCTGCTGGAGCCCGGCGGTGTGCTGGTGCTGGCTGATTCCATCCAGCTGGCCGACTCACCAGCGTTCTCGGCTGTGATGGAGAACTTCCGGCGGGTCTTTCACGAGCCCTACTACCGCAGTTACATCAGCGACGACATCCAGGCCCGGCTGGAGACCGCCGGCTTCACCGCGGTGCAGGCTGAAACCCACTTCATGACCCGGGTGTGGTCAGCGCGCAAGCCTGGCG
>JBFLKL010000119.1:0-7703 GCA_040883175.1 Synechococcaceae cyanobacterium
GAATCGCTGAAGCCCAGCCCCCAGAGAGCATTGAGGCCCACCAGGGCAGCGGCCGCATCGCTGGAGCCTCCCGCCAGGCCCGCGCCCACCGGAATGCGCTTGCGCAGGGCCATCCGGGCTCCGAGCTCCGGCAGTCCGGCCCGCACCTTGAGCAGCTCCCCGGCCTTGACGATCAGATTGCTGCCATCGGTGGGCAGATCCGGCTGATCACAGCTCAGGGTGATGACGCCATCGGCACTGGGAACCAGGCGCAGCTCATCGAGCAGATCGATGCTCTGCATCACCATCGCCAGCTCATGAAAGCCATCGCCGCGCAGACCCAGCACCTCCAGGTGCAGAGTGATCTTGGCCGGAGCCTCCACGCTGAGTTCAAGCATCGCTGGCCTGCGGATCTGTGGCGCAGCGATTCAAGCCCGCGGCCAGGGCCACCCAGGCCGCCGGGGCCAGCTCCTGGGGCCGCTGCTGGAGGCCGATACCTGCCGAAGCGGCCAGCCCCTCGAGCTGCTCCACCGGCAGCAGCCCGCTCAGGCTGTTGCGCAGCATTTTCCGCCGGGCCGCGAAGCAGCGCCTGAGCAGCTGCTCAACCCGCTGGGCCAGCTGGGGATCGAGACGCTGGGCCTCCGGCAGCGGATCGATGCAGATCACTTCCGACTGCACCTTCGGCGGCGGCTGGAAGCAGCGGGGGGGCACCGCACACACCGAACGGCAACGGGCCAGGAGCTGCAGGCGCACGCTCAGGGCCGAGTAGGCGCTGCTGCCTGGAGCGCTGCGGATGCGCTCCGCCACCTCCTGCTGCAGCAGAAGCACCAGACGGCGGTAGGGCGGCGTCACCGGCCGGTCGAGGCGGCCGACCAGGCGCTCCAGCAGTGGGCCCGTGATGTTGTAGGGAATGTTGGCCACCACCTTGTCGGCGGCGGGAAGCCGCAGCGCCAGCGCATCGCCGGCCAGCAGTGTGAACCGGGGATCGTCCCCGAAGCGCCGGTGCAGTCCCTCGAGCAGATCCCGATCGAGCTCCACCGCCTGCACGGCGGCGGCCGGGGTGCGCAGCAGACGCTCGCTGAGGGCCCCGCGGCCGGGTCCGATCTCCAGCACCCGCTCGCCGCTCTGCAGCTCCGCCGCCGCCACGATCCGGTCCAGCACCTGCTGATCCACCAGCCAGTGCTGGCCGAAGCGCTTGCGGGCCCGGTGGGCGGAGAAACTCATCGCGCATGGCTGCCTCGGTCCTCCAGCGTGCCTGGTGCCCCCAGGACCCACTAGGACCCGGGATGAATCCAGCGCACCGGCCCGCGCCGGGGTGGCAACGGCACCAGGGCATACACCAGCTGCACCGTCCGCAGGGCGGCATCGGGCTGGGCCTGCAGCCAGCACTGCCAGGCGCGCTCGAGTCGCGCACGCTTGTCGCGGCGCAGGGCCGCCGCACCCCAGCCGTCCACACCACTGGTCCGCCCCTTCACCTCCACCACCAGCAGCCGCTCGGGCTTCTCGAGCACCAGGTCCAGCTCGCCCCAGCGGCAGCGCCAGTTGCGATCCCGCAGCCGCCAGCCTCGCTCCACCAGCAGCCGCAGGGCGCGTTGCTCGGCCCAGCCGCCGGCCAGAGAGGGGGGAGGCATGGGCGGGAGCAGCGCTCAGCTGTCCCTAGGGTTGACCCAGGTGCATCGCCGCGATGGCACAACTGCGAAGGGTGTTCCTCAGCGAGCCCGTGATCCCCGCCTCGGCCACGGCGCTGCACCGCAGCCTCTCTGTGGTGGGGGCCCTGGCGAGGGCACTGGTGCGGTCCCTGGCGTTGGCGCTGCTCCTCCTGGCCGTAGCGCCAGCGGGCACCCCTCCCGCCGCAGCCGCGGTGGATGTGGCCAAGCAGGTGCTGATCGGTGCCGACTATTCCGGTCAGGACCTGCGCGGGGCCACCTTCAACCTCACCAACCTGCGGGACGCCGACCTGTCGGGATCCGACCTGCAGGGGGCCAGCCTGTTCGGAGCCAAGCTGCAGGATGCCGACCTCAGCGACACCAACCTGCGGGAGGCGACGCTGGATTCGGCGGTGTTCAACGGTACCGATCTCACCAATGCGGTGCTGGAGGACGCCTTCGCCTTCAACACCCGCTTCGAGAACGTCACCATCGACGGGGCCGACTTCACCAACGTCCCCCTGCGCGGCGACGCCCGCAAGGTGCTCTGCGCCGCAGCCCGCGGCACCAACCCCGTGACCGGCCGGGATACCCGCGCCAGCCTGGGCTGCTCCTGATCTCCCCCGTCCCGATGAGTTTCGACGCCCGCAGCCTCGAGCGACTCCGGCAGCTCGGGCGCACCCTGCCCCAGCGCCTGCCTGCCCCTGAGCCGCCAGCCACGCCCGCCGCCACCCCGGGCGCGGACGGGCTCAAGGGCGATGGCCGGCGTCACAGGCTGGAGACGGAGACCGATCCGGAGGCCCTGTTCCATGAGCTGGTGCGGGCCAGTTCCGATGGCAGCGCTCCGCCCCACCTGCTCGAGCGGCTGCGCGATCTGGAGGCTCGTCGAGCGCGGCCGGAATCGCAGCAGCAGGCCAGCGCAGGTGAGCAGCCCGGCTTCCGCGGCCACCAAGCGGCCGGCAGTGCGCCCGGAAAGGACCGTCGGCGCGAGCGGGGGCGCCCGGATCCGCAGCTGGTCCGGGACCACGCCGATCTCTACACCGCCTTCCAGCAGCTGCTGCTGGAAGACGACGAAATCTGAGCGCCCGGGCCTGGGGGCCTGACGAGCACCACCCCCCTCCGTAGCCTGCGGATGGAGCGTGATTTCAGCCCGGCACCATGGCCATCCGCATCGGCATCAACGGCTTCGGCCGCATCGGTCGTCTCGCCTTCCGCCGCGCCTGTGCGATGGCCGACGTGGAGGTGGTGGCGATCAACGACCTGATCGATGTGGAGTATCTGGCCTACATGCTGCGCTACGACTCCACCCACGGCCGCTTCGCCGGCGAGGTGGCCGTGGAGAACGGCCAGCTCGTGGTGAACGGCCGCCCGATCCGGATCACCAGCGAGCGTGACCCGGCCAGGCTCGACTGGGCCGCGGTGGGCGCGGAGTACGTGCTCGAGTGCACCGGCTTCTTCCTCACCGGCGAGAGTGCCGGCGCCCACCTCGCGGCCGGAGCCCAACGGGTGGTGATGAGCGCCCCCTCCAAGGACGCCACGCCGATGTTCGTGATGGGGGTGAATCACACCAGCTACGGCGGCCAGGCGATCGTGTCCAACGCCAGCTGCACCACCAACTGTCTGGCGCCGGTGGCCAAGGTGCTGCACGACAGCTTCGGCATCGTGGACGGTCTGATGACCACCGTGCACGCCATGACCGCCACCCAGAAGACCGTGGATGGTCCCTCCGCCAAGGACTGGCGCGGCGGCCGCGGTGCCGGCCAGAACATCATCCCCAGCAGCACCGGCGCAGCCAGGGCGGTGGGGAAGGTGATCCCGGAGCTGAACGGCAAGCTCACCGGCATGGCCTTCCGCGTTCCCACCCCGGATGTGTCGGTGGTGGACCTCACGGTGAATCTCGCCAGGCCCACCAGCTACGAGGCCATCAAGGCGGCGATGAAGGCGGCCAGCGAGGGCGCCATGGCGGGCATCCTCGGCTACACGGAGGATGCGGTGGTCTCCACTGACTTCGTGGGCGAAAGCTGCACCTCGGTGTTCGATGCCGGGGCCGGCATCGCCCTCACCGACACCTTCGTGAAAGTGGTGGCCTGGTATGACAACGAGTGGGGCTACAGCTGCAAGTGCATCGATCTGATCCGCCACATGGCAACGGTGAACTGAGGCGGCGGCCTGAACAAGCGAAGGCAGGCAACGGTTAACGGTTGACGACAAAGCCTGGCCCGCTGCGCCCGCCGCTTCTAGAGAGCGGTGTCTCTCCTCCCTTGCCATGCCCATCGTTGACGCCTTCACCTCAGCCTGGACGCGCTCCTTCGATTACCAGGGTCGCTCGAATCGTGGCGATTACTGGTGGTTCGTGCTCGCGAATTTCATCGTGCTGCTGGTGCTGTACCCGATCTCGAAAGCGCTCTACAACGTCTACAGCGTGGCCACGATCGTGCCGGGCATCCCCCTGGCCGTGCGGCGGCTGCGCGACATCGGCAAGCCCTGGCCCTGGATCTTTCTCGGCCTGATCCCGATCATCGGCACCATCTGGCTGATCGTGCTCTTCTGCCAGCCGTCTCTGAACGTCTGACCCTGCCGTGACGGCGGTGGCACTGGCTGGGGGCCTGCGCCGCCCGGCCAGTGTCCGATCCCTGCCCCGCCCTGATCTCCCTGCTGGACCGCGGCCTGCGCCGCCAGCGCCACTGGTGGCTCGGGGATGGCGGATCGCCGCAGCGGATCGCCGGCCTGCTGGCGGCTCCGCTGCGCGTCAGTCACACGCCGCCCCAGCGATTCGAGGAGATCAGCCAGGTGTTCGCGCCGCTGCCCAGGCTGCCGACGGCGGGCGCCGGTCCGGCGGCGGTGCAGGCCGCGTATCACTACCTGATCCTGTTGCGCGGGCGGGGCATCAGCGTGTGCTGCTGGCGCCGCTACGGCCAGGGCATCGGCTGGCAGCGGCGCTGCGGCCCCATGCACCTGGGCCGCTTCCTCCAGCGGTTCGGCCCCGCGGCCTGATCAGCGCCCCTCGCGCCGCATCCAGCTGATCCAGTCGGCGGAGATCTGCTGGGGGCACACCGCCTCGCACTCCAGATTGCTGCTGCAGCCGCCGAAGCCCTCAGCCACCATCTGCTCCTGCATCGCCCGGGCGCGGCGCCGGCGCTCCGGCTGACCCTGGGGCAGCTGGGCCAGGTGGGCCAGCTTGGCGGCCACGAACAGGCTGGCTGAGGCGTTGCGGCAGCTCGCCACACAGGCTCCGCAACCGATGCAGGTGGCCGTCTGGAAGGCACTGACGGCCTGCTCCTGGCCCACCAGCAGGGCGTTGGCGTCGGGTGCCTGGCCGGTGTTCACCGAGCAGTAGCCCCCGGCCATGATCAGCCGGTCGAGGCTGGAGCGGTCCACCGCCAGGTCCTGGATCGGCGGGAAGGCCCGCGCCCGCCAGGGTTCGAGGGTGAGGGTGGCGCCATCGCGGAACTCCCGCAGATACAGCTGACACACGCTGGTGGCGCTGCGTGGTCCGTGGGCCTGGCCGTTGACCAGAAATCCGCAGCTGCCGCAGATCCCCTCGCGGCAGTCGTGCTCGAAGGTCACCGGCCGATCGCCGGCGGCGATCAGCTGCTCGTTGAGCTGATCGAGGACCTCCAGCAGGGACAGGGCGGGTGAGAGTCGCTCCAGCCGGTAGCTGCGGAAGGCCCCCGGATCCGCCACCGACTCCTGGCGCCAGATCCGCAGCGTCAGCGACAGGGAGCCACTCATCGATAGCTGCGGGCGACCGGTTGCAGGGCCGTGAACTGCAGCGGCTCGGCATGGCGCTCGGGCTCCGCTCCCTCGCCCCGGTACGCCCAGGCGGCGATGTGGGCGAAGCGGGCATCGTCCCGCCGGGCCTCGCCGTCCGCGCTCTGGTGCTCCTGGCGGAAGTGGGCACCACAGGATTCCTCACGGGCCAGGGCATCGCGCAGCATCAGCTGGGCCAGACCGAAGAAATCAGCCACCCTCAGTGCCTTCTCCAGCTCCGGATTGGGCCCCGCCTCGGCTCCCGGCACCCGTGCCTCCGCACTGAAACGCTCTGCCAGCGCCGCCACCGCGGCCAGACCGGCGCGCAGCCCGGCGGCATCGCGGCAGATGCCGCAGTGCTCGATCATCAGCGCCCCCAGCTCGCGGTGGAAGGCATCCACCGGCCGCGATCCGGCCACCGCCAGCAGGGCCGCGATGCGCCCGCGTGCCAGGGCGAGGGCTTCGCGGCAGGCGGGGTGATCAGGGGCGATGGTGGGGGTGGGGTGGCCCGCCAGCCAGGCCGTGACCGTGGCTGGGGCGATGAAATAGCCATCGGCCAGTCCCTGCATCAGGGCACTGGCCCCGAGGCGGTTGGCGCCGTGCTCGGAGAAGTTGGCCTCGCCCAGCACGAACAGCCCCGGAACCGAGCTCATCAGGTGATAGTCGACCCACAGCCCCCCCATGGTGTAGTGCGGGGCGGGGTAGATGCGCATCGGCGTGGTGGTTGGATCCTCGCCGGTGATGCGCTCATACATCGTCAGCAGGTTGCCGTAGCGGGATGCGATCACCTCGCGGCCCTCGCGGGCGATCGCATCGCGCAGATCCAGATACACCGAGCGGCCACCGGGGCCCACGCCATGGCCGGCATTGCAGAGCTCCCGGGCCCGGCGGGAGGCCAGATCCCGCGGAGCCATGTTGCCGTAGGTGGGATAGAGCCGCTCGAGGAAGTAGTCGCGCTCGGCCTCGGGGATCTGCTGCGGCGGGCGGTCATCGCCGGCGCGGGCCGGCAGCCAGATGCGGCCGTCGTTGCGCAGGCTCTCGCTCATCAGCGTGAGCTTGCTCTGGTAGGGATCGCCGCTGGGGATGCAGGTGGGGTGGATCTGGGTGAAACAGGGATTGGCGAACAGGGCGCCACGGCGGTGGGCCCGCCAGATGGCCGTGGCGTTGGATTTGAGGGCATTGGTCGACAGGAAGTAGACGTTGCTGTACCCCCCGGTGGCCAGCAGCACCGCCTGGGCGGTGTGCACCTCCAGCTCACCGCTGAGCAGATCGCGGCACACCACGCCGCGGGCCACCCCATCCACCCTGATCAGCTCCAGCACGTCACGCCGGCAGAGCAGGGTGATGCGGCCGGCGGCCACCTGGCGCAGCAGGGCCTGGGTGGCCCCGTAGAGCAGCTGCTGGCCGGTCTGGCCTCGGGCGTAGAAGGTGCGGCTGACCAGTGCGCCGCCGAAGCTGCGGGTGGCCAGGGTGCCGCCGTATTCGCGCGCGAAGGGCACCCCCTGGGCCACGCACTGGTCGACGATGGCGCTGCTCAGTTCCGCCAGCCGCATGCAGCCGGCCTCGCGGGCGCGGAAATCGCCGCCGCGCAGGGTGTCGGCGAACAGGCGCCCGACGCTGTCGCCATCCACGGCCATGGGACGGGCGGCGTTGATGCCCCCCTGGGCCGCCACCGAATGGGCACGGCGCGGGCTGTCGTGGTAGGTGAGCACCGTGACCCGGTAGCCCTGCTCCGCCAGGGTGGCGGCCGCCGAGGCCCCGGCCAGACCGGTGCCCACCACCAGCACCTGCAGCTGGCGTTTGCGCAGTGGGCTGATCAGCGGCAGCTCATCGCGGCTGCGGCGCCAGGCATCGGCGATCGGGCCCGCCGGCAGGCGGGGGTCGGGCAGGGCGCTCATGGCGGGGCCACCAGCAGGGCCACGGCCGCGAACCCCCCGCCCAGCAGCAGGGCCAGCACCCGGCCGGCGACGCGGATGCGCGGGCCGTTGCCCGGATCCAGCAGCCCCAGGCTGCGGTGGGCTGCTTCACCCCCGTGAAAGAGGTGCAGGCTGACTGCCAGGGCGGCGCCCAGATAGAGCAGCAGGCTCAGCGGCGGCTGCAGCGCCCCCTGCAGGGCCGCCAGCTCGGCCCCGGCTGCGGGCCGGGGCCAGCGCAGCTGCAGCAGATGCACCACCACAAAGCCCAGCAGCGTCACGCCCGCCATCGCCTGGGTGCGGGCGGCCAGGGCCGCCAGGGGCTCGCCGCGCCGGCGCCCCCGCGCCGCCGGGTTGCCCGCGCGGCGGTTGGCGCTCGCCCGGGCCCGGCGGGGGCCGGCGGGGCGCCGGGCCC
>JBFLKL010000009.1:0-3292 GCA_040883175.1 Synechococcaceae cyanobacterium
GTGAACACCAGGATCTGCAGGCTGCTGAGGATCACGGCCAGCAGCACCTGGCCGCCGAAGTAGCCGCGGAAGGTGCGGCCCAGGGTGTCCGTCACAAGGGGGCGCACCCCGGGCGGCAGCCAGAGCGCCAGGCCGGCGGTGATGCTCTCGCCGCCCAGCAGCAGGAACACCGCCAGCACCAGCACGATCACCGTGTTGATGGTGAGCCCCACGGTGGCACCCAGCAGGCCCAGCAGCCGCTGGCTCAGCTGGGTGGCCAGCGTGCTGAGACGGCTGAGCAGATCGCTGCTGAGGGTGCCGAAGTCGGACGGCAGGCCCTGCCGGGTGGCCCAGGCCTCGAAGTTGTCGAGCCACACCTGTCCATGGGAGATCCAGCGCGGCAGCACGGCGATCAGATCACCCAGCTGCTCCACCAGGCGGGGCCCCAGTCCCAGCAGCGCCAGCAGCAGCAGGCTCAGGGCCACCCCCAGCACCAGCGCCGTGGCCAGCGGCCTGGGCAGCCCAAGGTGCCGCAGCCAGCGGCTGGGAATGTCGAGCAGGAAGGCGATCAGTGCCGCGGTGACGAACAGGGCCGGAAACGGCGCCAGCGGCAGCAGCAGCTGGCGCAGCACCCAGACGTTGAGCACCAGCAGCGGCAGGGCCAGACCGGCCCTCAGCCAGGGGGGGAGTTCCAGGCTTTCCAGCATGGGTTGAGCACCAGAGGACGACGGCTGGGATCGGCGGTTTCAGGCCATGCCGGCCAGGTAGGCGGCAGTGCCAAGCTCCTGCAGCCGGCCGTCCTTGGCACGCACCTGGCCATGCAGCTCTGCGCGGTAGGCAGCCAGGGCCTCGGCCAGGGCGGGATCGGTGATGGCCAGGATCTGCACCGCCAGCAGACCGGCATTGGTGCCATTGCCGATGGCCACGGTGGCCACCGGGATGCCGGCCGGCATCTGCACGATGCTGTGCAGCGAATCCACCCCCGAGAGGGCCCGGCTGGCCACCGGCACACCGATCACCGGCAGGGTGGTGAGCGATGCCACCATCCCCGGCAGGTGGGCGGCACCGCCGGCGCCGGCGATCACCACCTTCAGGCCCCGCCCAGCCGCCTGCTGGGCAAAGGCCACCATCTCCAGCGGGGTGCGATGGGCCGAGAGCACGCGCACCTCGTGGGCCACACCGAAGCGCTCCAGCACCGCCACCGCCGGCTGCATGGTCGGTAGGTCGGAGTCGCTGCCCATCACCACCGCCACCCGGGGCGGGGCTGGGCTGGAGGGGGTGGCGCTCAAGGGGCGAAGGCTGAGGATGGGGGCATTGTCGTGCCTGCCGCCGCGATGCGCTGGATCCGCAACGTGCGCCTGCCCCGCAGCTCCCGCTGCCGCCACGGCGCCGACCAGCGCTGGCGGGTGGGGGTGGACCCCGTCGGGGTGATCCAGGTGCTGGAAGCGATTCCGGCCGGCAGCGCCGCCGCCGGCGAGGACTGGGGCGGCGACTGGCTCAGCCCGGCCGGGGTGGACCTGCAGATCAACGGCGGCCTGGGGCTGGCCTTCCCCGAACTCACCTCCGCAGACCTGCCGAAGCTGATCGAGCTGCTGGAGCTGCTCTGGCGCGACGGTGTGGAGGCGATCTGCCCCACCCTGGTGACCTGCGCAGTGCAACCGCTGCGCCAGGCCCTGGCGGTGCTGGAGCAGGCCCGCCGCCAGCACCGCCCCGGCCGCTGCCGGCTGCTGGGCGCCCATCTGGAAGGTCCCTTCCTCAACCCGGCGCGGCGCGGCGCCCATCCCGAGCAGCACCTGGCCGCCCCCAGCCTGGCGGCACTGGAGGAGCGCATCGGCGGCTTGGAGGATCAGATCGCCCTGGTGACCCTGGCGCCCGAGCTGGAGGGGGCTGCCGCGGTGATCGCGGCGCTGCGGCGGCGGGGGATCGTGGTGAGCCTGGGCCACAGCGCCGCCAGCGAACAGCAGGCCGCCGCCGCCTTCGCGGCCGGCGTGGGGATGGTCACACACACGTTCAACGCCATGGGCGGCCTGCTGCACCGCGACCCGGGGCCGGTGGCGGCGGCCGTGCTGCGCGACGACGTGGCCCTGGGCCTGATCGCCGACGGGGTGCATGTGGCCCCGTCGATGGCCCTGCTGCTGCAGCGGCTGGCCCCCGATCAGGTGGTGCTGGTGAGCGACGCCCTCGGCCCCTACGGCCTGGGCGAAGGCCGCCACCGCTGGGATGAGCGGCTGCTGCTGGTGGCTGACGGCAGCTGCCGGCTCGAGGACGGCACCCTGGCCGGCGTGACACTGCCCTTGCTGGAAGGGGTGCGGCGGCTGGTGAGCTGGGGCGCACCGCCCGAGCGGGCCATCGCCGCGGCCACGCTGACGCCCCGGCGGGTGCTGGGAGACCGGCGCGATGGGGAGGGGATGCTCAGGGGGGTCGAACTGAAGCAGACCTTGCGCTGGAGCCAGGGGGTCGAGGGCCTGGACTGGCAGCGGAGCCCGCAACCCGGTCAGACCGGCTCTGCTGCCTAGGATCCGCCCCACCTCGCCCCTGCCCGATGGCTTCTGAGCCGCTACTGGATGCCGCCCAGGCCCCGGCCAATGAGAACGCCGCATCGGCAGCTGATCCGGCCGCGGCCGGCAAAGCCAGCGAGAAAGAGGAAGTCAAGGGCTACTTCGAGACCACCGGCTTCGAGCGCTGGAACCGCATCTACAGCGAGTCCGACGAGGTGAACAGGGTGCAGCGGAACATCCGCATCGGGCACCAGAAGACCGTGGACAACGTGCTGGCCTGGCTGCAGGAGCAGGGCAATCTGAGCAAGCGCAGCTTCTGCGACGCCGGCTGCGGGGTGGGCAGCCTGGCGATTCCCCTGGCCCAGCTGGGGGCAGGATCCATCGCCGCCAGCGATCTCTCCGAGGCGATGGTGACCGAAGCGCGGCGCCGGGCGGATGAGGCGGGCGTCAGCCCTCAGCAGCTGCAGTTCCACACCTCCGACCTGGAGAGCCTCGAAGGCCGCTACGACACGGTGATCTGCCTGGACGTGTTCATCCACTACCCCCAGGCCGCCGCCGAGGAGATGGTGCGCCATCTGGCCGGCATGGCCGAGAAGCGCCTGATCGTGAGCTTCGCCCCCTACACACCGCTGCTGGCGCTGCTCAAGTGCATCGGCCAGCTGTTCCCCGGCCCCAGCAAGACCACCCGCGCCTACACCCTCAGGGAAGCCGGCATCGTGGCCGCCGCCGCCGCCGCCGGCTTTCAGCCCGTGCGCCGCAGCCTCAACCAGGCCCCCTTCTACTTCTCCCGTCTGATCGCCTTCGAGCGGGGCTGA
>JBFLKL010000120.1:0-15368 GCA_040883175.1 Synechococcaceae cyanobacterium
CCTGGTTGGCGGCATAGACGCCATCGCCACTGGCCAGGATGAGATCCTCGCCTGCTTCGGCGGTGACCATGAACTCCTGGCTGGCCGTGCCGCCGATCGCGCCGCTGTCGGCCTCCACCGCCACGGTGCGCAGACCGCAACGGGCGAAGATCCGCCGGTAGGCACGGTCCATGGCCGCATACGTCTCGGCCAGGGAGGCCTCATCGGCGTGGAAGGAATAGGCGTCCTTCATGATGAATTCCCTCCCCCGCATGAGACCGAAGCGGGGACGGATCTCATCCCGGAATTTGGTCTGAATCTGGTAGAGATTCACCGGCAGCTGCCGGTAGGAACGCAACAGATCGGCGGCAATGGCGGTGACCACCTCCTCATGGGTGGGTCCCAGGCCCAGCTCCCGGCCCTGGCGGTCCTCGAGGTGAAACATGATCCCCTCCCCCGCCGTGTAGCCCGCCCAGCGGCCGCTGCGGCGCCAGAGGTCTGCAGGCTGCAGCTGGGGCAGGAGGGTCTCGAGAGCGCCGGCTGCATCCATCTCCTCCCGCACGACCCGGGACACCTTGCGCAGCACCCGCCACATCAGCGGCAGACAGGCGAAGATGCCGGGGGCCAGACGACGGATGTAGCCAGCCCGCAGCAGCAGTTTGTGGGAGGCGATCTCGGCCTCGGCCGGATCGTCCCGCAGCGTCACCAGCATCAGGCGGGAGACGCGCATGGCGGCTTGCGACGGGGGTTGCCGGAAGCTACCACTGCATCTGAAATCGGTCACCGCAGGCACATCGGCGGCAGCCGGCCTCTGCTAGGTTCACCGCTCATTCCCATACGTCTCAATCCTGTCTCATGGCCTTCAGCCCAGGCAGTGCCGACCCCCTGGGCCGCTCCTCCCAGCCGCACACCGCGCACGGATCAGGGGCTGATTCCGCGCCCCTGCCTCCACCCCCCCTGGTCTCCGCTCCCCATGGCGCTGAAGCAGCCGGCATCAGCGGCGACGCAGCCTCAGGCCTGATCGGCATCGATGAAGTTCAGAAAGCCCTCAACCGCTCCCGGGCATCGGTGTACCGCTACACCAACACCGACCCGCGCAACCTCAACCCACCGTTCAACCCCCGCCGGCTGAATCCCGAGTACCGCAGCGACCAGAAGGATCCGCTGCTGTTCCACCCCCACGAGGTGGCCCGCTTCGCGCGTGACGTGCTGCGCATCAAGGAAGTGACCGTCGAGGTGCTCAATTCACCCTCCACGGCAACCCAGCAGCTGCTTGGCGCGATCCTCGCCGAACTCCAGGCGATCCGTCAGCGCCTCGACCGACTCGATCAGCGGCAGGACGATGCCCTCAGACCGGCGCCCAACGGAAGCCGTTTCGACCAGCAGAACCGACCCGCCGCCTGACGCCAACCGGGATCGGCATCCGGTGCAGTCAGGCCGGAGGTGCCAGAATCATGGCGCTCGATCAAGGCCGGCCCTGCCGGCGTTCCCGGTGCCGCCAGGGCTGCCGCCTTCCCAGCGGCGGCCCGGCACCCACCCCATGACCCTCACCTTTGAACCTGAGTCAGCTCCACCGGTTTCTCCACCGCTGGACCAGTCCAGTGGCGATCCCCGGTCTGATGCGGGCGACCCCAATGCCGACGATCCGTACAGTCCGGGCCTGCTGACCCTTCTGGATGCCCTTGGCGCCATGATCGGCGTGATGGCCATCATCGTTCCTCTGGCCACCGTGCTGGTGGCCCGCCAACCATCCCCGGAATCCTTGCCGGATCCGACCAGCGTTCATGGATCTGAGTCTCCTGCCGGCATCCCCAGAGCCAGGACTCGTGAACCTGGTGGTGGAGATACCCGCTGGCTCACGCAATAAATACGAATACAACGCCCTGGCCGGGGTCATGGCCCTCGACAGGATCCTGCATTCCTCGGTGCGCTATCCGTTCGATTACGGCTTCGTGCCGAACACCCTGGCCGACGACGGTTCCCCCCTGGATGCCCTGGTGATCATGGAGGAGCCCACATTTGCGGGCTGCCTGATCCGGGCCCGTCCGATCGGCATTCTCGACATGGTCGACAGCGGCGCCCATGACGGCAAGCTGCTGTGCGTGCCGGAGGCCGATGTGCCCAATCGCCGGGTTCGCTCGATTCGCCAGATCGCCAACGAGCAGCTGGAGGAAGTGGCGGAGTTCTTCCGCACCTACAAGAGCATCGAGGGGCGGGTCACCGAGATTCTCGGCTGGCAGGATGCGGAGGCGGTGCCATCACTGCTGCAGCGCTGCATCGACGCTGCAGCCCAGGCCGGTTCCGGCCCCCGGGACCCGTAGTCACCACGCGGGCTCCAGCCCTAGGAAAGCCGCTGCAGCAGGAACCCTTCGTAGCCCAGGGCCTGGAAGATCCGGGCCGGATCCCCGAAGCCGGCCGCGTTCACCAGCGCCGTGAGACGTGACTCCCCGATCGGATGCAGTCCCTGGGTGAGGGACGCCTGGCGGCTCTCCTGCTCGCTCAGACCGCTGGCCCGCTGAAAGCCCAGCCAGGCGGCCTGCACCTGGGCCTGCAGCGGCGAGCGCTCGGGTGCCATCAGGTCCACCAGCACCAACTGCCCCCCCGGTTGGAGGCTGCAGGCCAGGGCGGAGAGAAAGGCCAGCTTGGTGCCGTCGTCCGGCAGGGACTGGAGCACCAGCACTGACAGCGCCCCGGCGAAGCAGGCCTCGGCCTGGAGGTCCTCCACCCGCGCCTGCTGCCAGTGGATCGCGTCGCTGCCCAGGCGACGCTGCGCCGCCTGGAGCATGGCCAGCGAAGGGTCGATGGCGGTGATCTGCCAGTCGGGTCGCTGGGCCCGGGCCTCCACCAGCTCGGCCCCGGTGCCGCAGCCGGCCACCAGCACCGGCGCGCCCGGCCGCCCGGCCCGGGGGGAGGCCGCCAGCAGGGCCACGGCGAGGCGGGCGAGGCTGGCGTAGCCCGGGATCAGCTGCTGCACAACCAGGTCGTAGCCCTGGGAATCACTGAGCTGTTCTGGGCCGGGGCCGGCGGGGAAGGGGGCGGACGAAAGCACTGGCTGGTTCTCTCCCATGGGCCCGCAACAACTGAGGGCGATGCTAGGCATCGTCCCCCGCGAGGGCCTAAGTTTGGCGGCGCGTTTACCCCCCGCCGGCCGTGCCCACCATTCGTTTCGAACGTGAAGGCCAGCAGGTCGGATGCATCGAAGGCGCCAATCTGCGCAAGGCAGCCCTCGACGCCGGAATCAACCCCTACAAGGGTCTGAACAATCTCAACAACTGCGGCGGGCTGGGCCAGTGCGGCACCTGTGTGATGGAGGTGCTGGACGGCATGCAGAACCTCTCACCCCGCAGCGACGTTGAGGAGGTGTACCTGGCCGACCGCCCCGCCAGCTACCGCCTCAGCTGCCGAACCAGCGTCAACGGTGACGTGACGGTCCGCACCCGTCCCGACGATGCTGTCGGCAAGGGATCCAACAGCCTGGTGGGGGCCCTCAAGGCGCTGGTTGGCCGCAAGTGATCCAGGCAGCGGCTCAGCTCCTGCCGTGAAGCTCTACAGCTATCCACGCTGCGGCACCTGCCGCAAGGCGGTCGCCTGGCTCGATGCGCATCATCTGGCAGTCCAGACGATCGACATCACCGAGCAGCCACCCAGCCGCGAGGAGCTGTCTCTGGCCCTGCAGCAGCTGGGCCGCAAGCGACTGTTCAACACCAGCGGGCAGAGCTACCGGGCCCTCGGTGGCGCCACGGTTCAGGCGATGGATGACGACCAGGCCCTCGCGGCCCTGGCCGCCGACGGCAAGCTGATCCGGCGCCCGTTTCTGATCACCGCTCACGGCAGGGTGCTCACCGGCTTCCGCCCCGAGGAGTGGCAGCAACAGCTTCTGGGCTGAGGACAGAGCCGGCCGGCCGGGACCTGACAGGCGGATCTCAGCCTGAGGGCTCCCTGCCCGCACCCTCCATGCCCTCCGCCCGGGGCGGCGCTGTGGCCGCCATCAGCTGGTCGAGTTCCTCGATCAGAGCTGTGATCCGGGCCCGGCTGATCTGGCTCAGATAGGTGCTCTTCACCCCCTCGATCAGCGCACAGATCAGATCCTGGGAGCGCTGCAAGGCGGGGCCGGTTTCCAGACTCAGCGCCAGTTCATCCCAGAAGCGGTCGATGCAGCGCTGCAGCATCTCCAGCTGGGCGTCATCGGTGCGCCCAAGCCGGTTGCCGGTGCTGCGGGAAAGGTCGAGCAGGCTGTCCACCATGCCTCCGGCCAGCTGGGTGCTGAGGTCGGATTCAATCCGCAGCAGGGGTTTGAGTTGGCGCAGGGGCGGCGGCACCACGGTGCGATCCAGGCTCTGACGAAGGCTGTAGCCCAGCAGACCCTGGAGTTCTGGGGCCAGGCGCGGCGCAACTTCGGACAGCAGCAGCGGCCCCCAGATGCGCAGCAGTTCCAGCACCTGGCGGTCATCCTCGCTGCTGATCACGGTCTGATGGCTGCGCAGGGACCGGATCCGCTGCGGCCAGTGGGGCGAGCGCACCAGGCCCTGCACACCGTCGATCAGCTGCAGGGCCAGCACCTCGAACAGCTCCACAGCCAGCAGCGCCACCACGGCGCGGCTCACCACGGCTCGCAGGGGCTCGAAATTCACCAGTCCGGAGGTCTGCAGCCGCTGCACCACCGGCACCACCCGCAGCCAGCGCCAGAAGGGCAGCAGCAGGGGCAGATCGATCCACCGGCGCAGCAGCGCATCCCGCCAGCTCAGCCCGGGGATACGGCGGCGCAGGCGCACCACACGCTGGAGAATGTCGAGCAGGAAGACCCACTGGAACAGCAGCAGATCGATGCGCCAGGCCTGGTCCGTGGGCTGGGCGTTCTCGTCGATGGAGCGCCAGTAGTTGATGTCCAGCAGCGGCAGCACCTGCTCGCGCCAGAAGCGCCGCTCCTGCTGCCACGACCGCTGCTCCAGCCAGGCCGGACTGAGCAGCTGGGCGGCGGCCTGCTTGGAGGAATCCAGGCCGGCCCTGTCGCGCAGGCGGTTCTTGATCTTCTCCAGCGTGCCGCTCTGCCCCGACACCTGGAAGGGGTTGGTGTCGATCAACTGGTGTGTCAGCTCCACCTGCTTCTCCAGCAGGGCCCGCTGCTCAGAGGTCAAAGGAGTGGCAGCCCCGCCGAGGGCGGCATCCAGACGCTCGAACTGATCCTGGTAGGCCTGGGTCTCCCGGTGCGGCTCGATGCCCTTGACCGGATCCATCCATGGGGTGATGTCGGGCAGCACCTGCAGGGGCACGATCAGGGGCACGCCCGGAATCGGCTGAAGATTGCGCTGCAGCCAGAAGGCCCGCAGCGGGACGTAGGTGAGATCGAAGGCCACCCACACGAGGTTGAGACTCGCCCATACCGCCACGAAGCGGCCCCAGCCGCGGTCCAGGGCGCTCCGCGTGGGACGGCGGGGACGCTGCCAGCGGGGGCGGACCATCGGCCGGGGCGTGGTGGAGGCCTGCCTAATCTGCCCTGGCCGCCGCTGCAGGCGGCGGTCCCTGGAGCAGACCCTTGCCGTTGCGTGAACCCAACCTGAAGGACTCCGAAACGGGGCGGCAACAGGCCGCAGCTGCCGGCGATCCCCCCAGCCACACCGACAACCCCTGGGGCTTCTGGCGCAGCGTGGCCATCACTCTGGCGGTGGCGCTGGGGATCCGGCATGTGCTCGTGGAGGCCCGCTACATCCCCTCCGGATCGATGCTGCCGGCCCTGCAGATCCAGGACCGCCTGCTGGTGGAGAAACTCACCTACCGCAGGCGCCCCCCTCAGCGGGGCGAGATCGTGGTGTTCCGCTCACCGCATCGCTTCGATCCCGTGCTGGCCGGCAGCGCCGACCGCAATCCGCTGCGCTGTCTGCTGGTGAATCTGCCGGTGGTGGGCAACCTGCCCGGCCTGGCCAGTCCGGCCTGCGACGCCTACATCAAACGGGTGGTGGCCCTGCCCGGAGAGAGGGTGGTGGTGGATCCGCTGGGGCAGGTCAGCATCAACGGCCGCCGACTGGAGGAGCCCTACGTGCAGAACCTCTGCCCGGTGGACGCCCAGGGCATGGGGCCATGCCGCACGATCAACGCCGTGGTGCCGCCCGACCACGTGCTGGCCCTGGGGGACAACCGCGCCAACAGCTGGGACGGGCGATTCTGGCCGGGAGGGCCCTTCATCCCGCGGGAGGAGATCATCGGCCGGGCGTTCTGGCGCTTCTACCCGTTCGATCAGATGGGCAGCCTGGTGCCGATCAGCGCCGAGCCGTCAGCCGCCAGCTCGGCGCTGCCGTGAGCCCACTGGCCACCACCGCACCGCGGATGCGCTCGCCCAGCCGAGGCTGGTTCGCCGCCCGCGACAGCGACTCCCGCCTGCTCCAGCTCCACTCGCGGCTGGGGTCGAACAGCAACCAGCGGCGGCTGCCGGGCTGCAGCCGCTCCGGGGGGAGGCCGAGCACAGCGGAGCCGCCCCAGCTGAGCAGCCGCCAGAGCTGCTCGACCGTGCAGCCCTGGCCTTCCACCAGCTGCTGCCACAGCAGAGGCAGCACCAGACCATGGCGGGCACCATGGCCGGCCAGGCCAGGTCGGCGCTGATCGAGGGGCAACAACTGCTCCTCCGCGTCCAGCGGCAGATGGTGAACGGCAACGGCGCTGATCAGCCCGTCCGCAGCCGCCGTCCGCAGGGCCAGCCGGTCGCGGGGGCCACCGAGCGACGGCACAAGTCGCCAGCCCGCCTGCACCGGCGAGAGACTGCCGCTGTCCGCCAGCAGGTGCCACCAGCACACCGTGCAGGGCGGCGCGGCTGGCAGGGCACGCAGCTGCTCCACGGCGGCGGCGGTGGAGAGGTTCATCAGGATGAGACGGCTGGCCGGACGGGCAGCCGCCAGCGCCAGCAGGGACTGCAGGGGGAGGGTCTCGCTGAGCACCGGGTCCGGGGGCCAGCCCGCCCGAAGGGTCTCCACCGCCTCGCGCACGAACCCGCCGGCACAGAGTGCGGCGCTGCGGGGAGCCACCAGCAACGGCCGATCGGCCAGCTCCCCCAGCAGCAGGCCCCGTTCCAGCAGCGGCAGCGGCGGAGCCTGCTCCCCGCCGGCCATCCCGATCGCCCCGGCAGCGAGCTGGTCGGCATGGGGTGCCAGCTCGGCATCGGCGCCCTCGGCGCTGAAGCTGCCCCAGAGCACCAGCCGGAGGGGATCGGGCCAGGCCAGCCCCAGCAGACGTTCGGGCCGGTCCCGCCAGGGCCGGGCCCAGGGCAGCAGCGCCACGGTGCCGTAGCCGCCTGCGGCCGCGGATCGGGCCAGGCTGTCGAGGCTTTCGGCCATCCCATCGAAGGGTTGCTCGAGCACGCTGTGGGGATCCACCAGGGTGGGGGCCAGCACCCAGCCGTCCGCCGCGAGCGGGGCCAGCCCCAGTTCGCCGGCACACTGCAGGGCCGGCTCACCCCAGCCCTGCAGACGACCCTGGCCATCGATCAGGACGTCCTGCCGCTGCAGGGGTTCACCGGGACCGGTGAGCAGCTGCACCCGGCGCAGCCAGAGGGGCGGAGCCGCCACAGGCCTAGAGGGCTCCGGCGGCGGTGCGGTCGAGCACACCGCCGAGGTGGGAGGTGACATTCAGGGCCGCCACCACCGCCGTGCCGCCGGCTCCGTGGGGGTAGTCGATCACGGTCACGCCGCCGTTGCCCTGCTTGATCATCCAGATGTCGGCGGGGGTGAGCCCGAGCAGGGCACAGAGGATCGTCTTGTTCACGGCGTCATGGGCCACCACCAGCGCCGTTTCGGCGGCATCGAGGCTGACGGCGATGGTGGCCCAGGTACCGAGGGACCTGTGCCACACGTCGTGGATGGTTTCCCCCTCGGGCATCTGCACCGTCTGCGGCGCCCGCTTCCAGTCGGCGAGCAGCTGGGGCCAGCCCTCGGCGATCTCCCGCTCAAGCCGCCCCTCCCAGAGGCCATGGCCGATCTCCACCAGGCCGCGGGTGGCGGTGAGCGGCACCCCCGGGTGGGAGGCCAGGATGCATTCGGCGGTCTGCCGGGGGCGGGCCAGGGGGCTTGTGTAGGCGCGCTGAATGCTCACCGACGCCAGAAACAGGCCAGCGGCCTCGGCCTGGTCCAGGCCATTGGCATTCAGGGGAATATCGATCTGTCCCTGGAAGCGGCCCTGGCGGTTCCAGTCGGTCTCCCCATGGCGCACCAGCAACAGGCGGGGGCCTCCTCCACGGTGGGGGAGGGGTTCGCCCAGGTGGGCGGTGCCGTTGAGGGATTCCACCTGGACCGCCAGCGCACCGGCCGGACCAGGGCTGATGTTGAGCACCGAAATCGAACCGTTGTCCACCCGCAGGCGCCGGAAACCGGCGGCATCCAGGCCCAGGAGGCTGAGCACCAGGCAGCGCAGGATGGCGTTGTGGGCCACCACCAGCACGCTCTGATCGGTGTTCTCAAGGGCCACGCGGTGGCGTTCCAGCAGGCGGGAGCGGAAGCGAGCCGCCTGCTCCATCAGCTCAGGCAGGGGCCGGTAGGAGCTGCCGTCAGGGCGCTCCAGCTCCAGGGTCTGGGGGGCGGTGCGCCAGGCAGCCTCCTGGCTGGGGAACCGCTCCCGCAGCTCCCGGCGCCGCAGCCCGCTCCAGGGGGCCAGATCGATCTCCAGCAGATCGTCGTCGAGGCTGGGGCTCAGGCCACGGCCCTGGGAGGCGAGCAGATGGCTGGCCGTGTCGCGGGCCCGCTGCAGGGGAGAGGTGTAGGCCGCAGCGAAGGGCACATCGGCCAGCACGGTGCCGGTGGCCCGTGCCTGTTCCACCCCCACGTCGGTGAGGGAAGACAGGTCGTCACGGCCCTGGATCCGGTGCTCGACATTGAAGCTGCTGAGCCCATGGCGGACCAGCACAAGCCGGAGGGACACGGACCGAGGGCTGCGCCCGGGCATCGTATGAGAGCAGGCCTCAGGGCCCGGCAGGCCGGGCTGGCGGCAGGGGAGGGGAGAATCCAGCCCATCGCCTCCATCGCCCCAAGCGCTTGCCCGCCCCGACCACCGCAGCACCGCCCTGGAAACTGCTCCTCGCCGCCCTCAGCCTGCTGCTCTGCTGCCTGCTGTGGATCAATGGCCTGCTCCAGAGCCTGGATCGCCCCTCCGTGGGGAACGCCCTGGAGCTCCGGCAGCGGCAGCTCCAGGCGCTGGCGGCACCGGCCTTGCCGGAGCGGATGAGACCACTGCTCACAGGGCCCGAGGCCCTGGAGGAGCTGGCCAACCAGCTGGACAAGGCCCTGGCCGCCGACCCCGGACCCGGCAGCCCCGACCAGCTGCTGCAGCTGGCCCTGCTCAGCCGCCGGAGCGAACAGCCGGACCGCACCGGAGCCCTGCTGGACCGTCTGCGTGGCCAGGTCCCCCCCGAGCGCCGGCAGCTGCTGGCGGTGCTGGACAACGGCCCAGCGGCGCTCGCCGAGCGGCAGGGCCGGATCGCCGGGCTCACGGAACCCTGGCGGGGAGACCTCAGCCCCCTCACCAGCCAGCTGCTCTGCCAGGCGCTGGAGCCCGGGAGACCCGACTGCGGCGATCCAAGCCTGCAGCGCGAGGCTCTGGCACGACTGCTGGCCGTGAGCTGGCTGCCTGGACTGCTGCTGCTGCTCGGCCTTGCGCTGCTGCTGCGGGAGGCCTGGCTGCGCGTACGGGGCCGCAGCGCGGCCGGTCCGGCTCTGGTGGGTCCGCCGCTCGAGCTGGTGGATGTGACCCTGCTGATCGCCGGGGGATTCGTGGTGCTGGGGGAGCTGAGCGTGCCGCTGGTGCTGGCACCGGCCCTGCGCCCTCTGCTGTCCCCCCTGGAAGACACACCGGTGCGGCAGCAGGGACTGCAGGTGCTGTTGCTCTACCTGGGGTTGATGGTGCCGCCACTGTTGATTCTCGCGGCACAGCTGCGCTCCCTGCAGGTTGTGCGACCTGACGAGGGCTGGCTGCAGTGGCGCTGGCGGCCCGTCGGTTCAGCCCTGGCCAGCGCCCTCGGCCATGGGCTAATGGTGCTGCCGCTGGTGGCCTTCACGGGCTGGCTGATCGATCGGCTGGTGGGAGATCCAGGGGGCAGCAACCCCCTGCTGGAACTGGTGCTCACCGCCCGCGATCCCCTGGCCCTGGCGTGCTTTGCGCTCACGGCGATGGTGCTCGCTCCCCTGTTTGAGGAAACCCTCTTCCGTGGGGTGCTGCTGCCGGTGCTCGGCCGCCGCTGGGGCGGCCCGGCGGGGGTGCTGGCCAGCGCCCTGGTGTTCGGCCTGGCCCATCTGAGCTTCGGGGAGCTGCTCCCCCTGGTGGTGCTCGGGGTCGGTCTGGGCTGGCTGCGGCTGCGCAGCGGGCGACTTGGCCCCTGCGTGCTCATGCACGGCCTCTGGAATGGCTTCACCTTCGCCAACCTGCTGCTGCTGGCGATGTGAAAACCCCGTCAGGGCCTTGCTGCGGGACTGGCCGAGTGGTTCACTTGCAGAGCGTTCGGCTCTCCCCGTGGTCGCCTCCAAATTCCCAGGGCCGGCCGGAGACAGTTTCTCAGGCCAGCGGTCCCTGCAGCTGATCCAGGGCTCTCTCAGCGGACGTGGCGCCGGCCGCCGGGCGCCCTGGCTGATGAGCCTGCACCGGGCGGCCGACGGCACCCTTGCCGGCCTGGGCTTCTGCATGCTTGCCCTCAGCGGCCTGACCCTTCACTGGCAGAACCAGTGGGGCCAGAGCTTTCAGGCTCTCGAAGCAGCCCAGGTGCTGGAGCACCGGATGCAGGAATCGGCCGCCCAGCTGGAGCGTCACCATCTGGGGCCGGCTGGCAAGCCGGGCCAGCTGGTTCCCACCAGCAGTGACAGGTTGATCTTCCTGGCGCCACCCCCGCCCCGCCCCCAGAAGTCAGAGGGCCTGCCGTTCGCTTCCCTGAGCTGGGGTTCGGCAGCCGCCGGATACTGAGGCCCGGGGATCCTGCTCCGCCGTCCGGTCCCCATCCTTCCCCACGCACTGGCCGGATCCATGGCCCCAACTTCGCTGCAACGCTCCCGCCGGCCGATCCGCACGCAGCGCACGGCTCCCCCCCGCCACCAGAGGGTGGTGGCGATCCAGCCACCCAGGCCCGGCCGGATGATCGCCGTCTACGGGCTGCTGTGCTTCGGTCTGGTGGGGCTGGCGGCACGGCTGGCCTGGCTGCAGGTGATCGACACCGCCAACCTCGAGGCCAAGGCCCGGGCGATCCAGACCCAGTCGCAGACTCCGCTGGGCAAGCGCCGCACCATCGTTGACCGCAACGGCCGACTGGTGGCCCTCGACGAGGAACGCTTCACCCTCTGGGCCCATCCCCGCTACTTCAACTTTCCCGGTGACGATCCCCAGAAGCTGCGCAGCCGGGAGGACGTGGCCGCACGCCTGGCCCCCGTGCTCGGCCAACCGGCCGAGCTGCTCCACGAACGCATGACAGGACGCCCCAGCGGCGTGAAGCTGGGCACCAACATCGACCCGGAAACCGCGGAGCGGATCCGCCAGCTGGGGATCAGCGGTGTGGATCTCGAGGCCTATCCCCAGCGGGTCTACCCCCAGGGCACGCTGTTCGCCAACGTGGTGGGCTTCCTCAACCTCGAGCGGGTACCGCAGGCGGGTCTGGAGCAGAGCCGCGACCGTGACCTCAAACGCCAGGAAAACACCATCAGCATGCGTCGCGGTGCTGATGGCACCCCGCTGCCGGAGGGCCTCACGGCCGGTTCGCTCTACGGCGACGACCTGCGCCTGCAGCTGACCCTGGACGCCCGCCTGCAGCAGGTGGCTCAGCAGGCGCTGGCCAGTCAGGTGGCGAAATGGAAGGCCAAGCGGGCCGCCGCCCTGGTGATGGACGTCCGCAACGGCGAGATGCTTGCACTGGCGTCCTATCCCACCTACGACCCCAATCAGTTCTGGAAATACAACCCGGGCCTGTTCCGCGAATGGTCGGTGCAGGACCTCTACGAACCGGGATCCACCTTCAAGCCGATCAACCTGGCCATCGCCCTGCAGGAGAAGGCGATCGACCCGAAGGGCACCGTGAACGACCCCGGACAGCTGAGCATCGGAGGCTGGCCGATCTTCAACCACAACCGCCAGGGCAATGGGGTGATCGACTTCGCCACGGTGCTGGAGGTGTCCAGCAATGTCGGCATGGTCAACGCCATGGCCCGGGTGAAGCGGGAGCGTTTCTGGGAGTGGCTGCACAAGCTCGGCATCGACACCCGGCCCGACACCGATCTGCCCGGGGCCGTGGCCGGAGAGCTCAAGCCGCGGGGAGTGTTCACCGGCCACGCCATCGAACCCGCCGTGGCGGCCTTCGGCCAGGGGTTCTCGTTGACGCCCCTCAAGCTCGCCCAGCTGCACGCGATGCTCGCCAACGGCGGTCGCCTGGTGAGCCCGCACATCACCAGGGGCCTGCGCTCGGGCGACGCCCTCGCCACCACACCTGGCCATGGCGGCATCCAGATGCTGGATCCGCAGGTCACACGCACCGTGCTGGGGTGGATGGAGCAGACGGTTGCCAGAAGCGACAGCCTCGGCATCAAGGTCCCGGGCCACCGCATCGGCGGCAAGACGGGCACGGCCCAGAAGGCCGATCGCGGTGTGTACATCCCCGGCGCCCTGATCACCAGCTTCGTGGGCCTCCTGCCGATCGACGACCCGCGCTACGTGGTGCTGGTGGTGGTGGACGAGCCCCAGGGCGGCAACACCTACGGTTCCACCGTGGCCGCGCCGGTGGCCCGTCAGATCATCGATGCCCTGCTGGTTCTGGAGCAGATCCCGCCCTCCGGGCCGGTGGCTCAGCCCGACAGGCCCGCCACACCCCCGACCTGAAGCCGGAGCCAGGGGCCCGCTGTGTGGCCATTCGCGCAAGCGCGAGCGGCAAGGGTCTGGAGCGGCGGCAACCCTGGCTAGCGTTCATCTATCCGGGATACCTGCCAGCGATGGCCAATCTGCTCGATCAGCTCGCCGCCATGACCGTGGTTGTCGCCGACACCGGTGACATCGACGCGATCAAGCAATTCACCCCTCGCGATGCCACCACCAACCCTTCGCTGATCCTGGCGGCGGCACAGATTCCCACCTACCAGGATCTGATCGACCGCTCGCTGCGCGAGTCCAGGGAGGAGATGGGCAGCGATGCCGGCGCCGATGCGGTAGTGCGCGAGGCGCTCGATGAGATCTGCGTGACCTTCGGCAAGGAGATCCTCAAGATCGTGCCGGGTCGGGTGTCCACCGAAGTGGATGCGCGCCTGAGCTTCGACACGGAGGCCACCATCGCCAAGGCCCGGCGGCTGATCCAGCTCTACAACCAGGCAGGCGTCAGCAACGACCGGGTGCTGATCAAGGTGGCCTCCACCTGGGAAGGCATCCGGGCGGCGGAGCAGCTGGAGAAGGAAGGCATCCACTGCAACCTCACCCTGCTGTTCTCCTTCGCGCAGGCCGTGGCCGCCGCCGAGGCCGGCGTCACCCTGATCTCCCCCTTCGTGGGTCGCATTCTCGACTGGTACAAGAAGAGCACCGGCCGGGAAAGCTATCCGGGCCCGGAAGATCCCGGGGTGGTGTCGGTCACTGAGATCTTCAACTACTACAAGACCTACGGCTACAAGACCGAGGTGATGGGCGCCAGCTTCCGCAACAGCGACCAGATCATCGAGCTGGCCGGCTGCGATCTGCTCACCATCTCTCCGGCCCTGCTCAACGAGCTGCGCAGCACTGAGGGGGTGCTCGAGCGCAAGCTGAACCCCTTCGACCCGGCTCCCACCGAAGCCCAGATCCACCTCGACGAAGAGCGCTTCCGCTCCATGCTCGCCGCCGACCGCATGGCCACCGAGAAGCTCGATGAGGGCATCCGCGGCTTCTGCAAGGCGATCGAAACCCTTGAGGCCCAGCTGGCCCACCGACTGGCGGAACTCGAGGGCGGTGCCGCCTTCGGCCATGCCGTGCACGAGATCTTCCTGCTCAACGACCTGGACGGCGACGGCTGCATCACGCGCGAGGAATGGCTGGGCAGCGACGCGGTGTTCGACGCCCTCGACACCGACAAGGATGGCCGCCTCGCCCCCGACGACGTGCGTGGCGGCCTCGGTGCGGCCCTGGCGGTGAGCGGCTCCTGAGGCGGTCGGGCCTCGGCCTGGTCCCTTAATCGGCCCTTGACCTGGCTGGTCCACACTGGCCTGCTGATCCGACCTGCTTTCTGTCTGCCGTGAACGCACTCGATACCATGCGCGCCCTGGCCAGTGAGGGTGAGGTGATCACGGTGGAGCCGGGTGAACTGATCTTCCGCTCCGGAGAAGCGGGAGACTGCATGTTCGGGGTGCTGGAGGGGGAGGTGCAGCTGAGCTGGAACAGTGATGCCGGTCACGAACAGATCCATGCCGGCGACGTGTTCGGGGCCGGCGCTCTGGTGACCAGTGAGCACCGCCGCTACGGCGATGCCAAGGCGATCACGCCCTGCAGGCTGCTGGTGATGAACCGGGAGAAATTTCTGTTCGCCGTTCAGGAGTCGCCGATGTTCGCGATCGAGCTGCTCGGTTCCATCGATCAGCGCCTGCGCCAGCTCAAGGACTGCACCCGGATCGGCTGATCGCTGTGGTTCAGCCCCGCTGAAACAGCAGCCGGCGGATCGCCCGCTGGGCGATATCGCCATAGCCCATCTCCCCGGAGAGGATCTGAGCGATCCGCTGCGGTGCCGTCGGACGCTTGATGCCGAGCTGGTAGCCCACCCGGGGCACCCGGTAGAACACGCTGGCGATGCGCCGCCCCCAGGCCATCGACTCGCCCCAGTCGTGCCGCAGTCCGTCGCTGTACTGAGACAGCGCGTTGGCCTCGCCCGCCAGCCACAGGTCGATGGCGGTGGCGGCCCGGCAACCGCTGAGCAGGGCCGGCCGCAGCCCCTCGGCCAGGAACGGATCGCACAGCGAGGCGGCGTCACCGGCCACCACCACCCCCTCGCCATGGAGCGGATGGTGCCCGTCCCACACCCGTAGACGACTGACCGAGCGCTGGCCGGCATCGGGGGGGAAGCCGAGGCTGGGCAGCAGCCGGGTGAGCACGGCGTCGGCCTCGCTGAGGGCGCTGGCGGGATCGGCGGGCCGGCCGATGAAGCTGCCCAGACCGATGCTCATGCCCCCCCGACGCGGAAAGGCCCAGCAGAATCCCTGGGGCACCAGGCCGAAACCGAAATGGGCCGTGGCCGGCTCGGCCACCTCCCCCTCCACCTCCACCGACACCGTGGTGGCGAAGCGGGGCCGGCTGGGCCCGAGGCCCAGGCCGGCCACCAGCCTGGACCCGGAGCCGTCGGCGATCACCAGGGCCGCAGCCTCCAGCCAGCCCCCCGCTGGCTGCTCGCCGGGGGTGCTGGCCAGTTGCACCAGCCAGCGCCCATTGCGGCGCTGCAC
>JBFLKL010000121.1:0-3750 GCA_040883175.1 Synechococcaceae cyanobacterium
GCCGCCGCCCAGACTGCTCCAGAGTTCCTCGGCCAGATGGGGGGCGAAAGGTGCCAGCAGCAGCAGCAGGGTGCGCAGGGCCTCCACCGCCACCGGCTCCGAGGCGCTCGGCAGGTGCTCGCCCATGGCGTTGCTGAGTTTCATCAGCTCCGCCACCGCGGTGTTGAACTGAACGTCTCCCTGCAGGTCGTCGCTCACCGCCGCGATCGCGGTGTGCACCGCCCGGCGCAGCTCGCGGTCAGCGTCCGTGGCCGGGATCATGCCGATGCCGGTGTCGCCGCCGGCAGGACCTGAAAGGCTCAGGCCGCGCTGGCGGGCTCCGTCCACCAGCCGCCAGATCCGCTGCAGGAAGCGGTACTGGCCCTCCACATCGGCGTCGTCCCACTCCAGATCCTTTTCCGGAGGCGCCTTGAACAGGATGAACATGCGCGCCGTGTCAGCGCCGTACCGGTCGATCACCCCGGCGGGATCGACGCCGTTGTGCTTCGACTTCGACATCTTTTCGTAGAAGGTGTCGAGCCGTTCGCCGCTCTCGGGGTCGCGGGGATCGCTGGGGTCGGCCACATCGGCGGGGGCGATGTAGCGGCCGGTGTGGGGGTTGCGGTAGGTGATCCCCTGCACCATCCCCTGGGTGAGCAGACGCGAGAAGGGCTCCGAGAAGCCCAGCAGTCCGCGGTCGCGCAGCACCTTGGTGAAGAAGCGGGCGTAGAGCAGGTGCAGGATCGCGTGTTCGATCCCGCCCACGTACTGATCCACCGGCAGCCAGCGATCCACCGCCTCCCGGCTGAAGGGCAGGCTGGTGTTGTGGGGGTCGCTGTAGCGCAGGTAGTACCAGCTGGAGCAGATGAACGTGTCCATGGTGTCGGTCTCCCGCCGGGCGGGCTTGCCGCAGCGGGGACAGGGCACGCTCACCCAGTCCTCGAGCTGGGCGAGGGGTGAGCCGCCGCGCCCCTCGAGGGCCACATTCCGGGGCAGTTCCACCGGCAGTTGCCCGGCCGGCACCGGCACCACGCCGCAGTCCGGGCAGTGGATCACCGGGATCGGGCAACCCCAGTAGCGCTGGCGGGAGATCAGCCAGTCGCGCAGCCGGTAGGTGGTGCGACCCTCGCCCCAGCCCTCCTGTTCAGCCGCCGCCACGATCGCCTCCCTGGCCGAGGGGCTGGAAAGTCCATTGAAACGGCCCGAGTGGATGAGCATGCCGTCCGCGGTCCAGGCCCCGCCTTCGTAGGCGTGCTGATCGCTGCCCTCGGGAATGATCACCTGCTTCACGGGCAGTTCGTACTGGCGGGCGAACAGGAAGTCGCGCTGGTCGTGGGCCGGCACGCCCATCACCGCACCGGTGCCGTAGTCGGCCAGCACGTAATCGGCGATCCACACCGGCAGGAGCTCGCCGTTGACCGGGTTGCGCACCCGGGCACCGATCGGGATGCCGCGCTTGGGCCTGTCCTCGGCGGTGCGCTCCTGGTCGCTCTGACGACTCACCAGATCCCGGAACGCCGCCACCGCCAGGGCCTGCTCCGGGTCGGTGAGGTGCTCCACCAGCCGATGGTCCGGCGCCAGCACCACGTAACTCACGCCGTGCAGGGTGTCGGGCCGGGTGGTGAACACACGGATCTGCTCGCCGCTGTCCTGGCCGCTGGCATCCACCACCGCAAAGCTGATCTCGGCGCCGCGGCTGCGGCCGATCCAGTTGGCCTGCATGGTGCGCACCCGCTCCGGCCAGCCCGTCAGGTGTTCCAGGTCATCGAGCAGCGGGTCGGCATAGGCGGTGATCTTCAGGAACCACTGGCGCAGCTGGCGCTTCTCCACCACGGCGCCAGAGCGCCAGGAGCGTCCTTCGCTGTCCACCTGTTCATTGGCGAGCACCGTCTGATCGATCGGGTCCCAGTTGACGGTCGCATCCTTCTGATAGGCCAGGCCGGCCTCCAGGAACTGCAGAAACAGCCACTGGGTCCAGCGGTAATAGTCGGCGTGGCAGGTGGTGATCTCCCGCTCCCAGTCGATCGAGAGCCCCAGGCGCTGGAGCTGCTCGCGCATGGCGGCGATGTTCCGGTCGGTCCAGACGCCGGGATCCACGCCGCGCTCGATCGCGGCGTTCTCCGCCGGCAGTCCGAAGGCGTCCCAGCCCATGGGATGGAGAACCTGGCGGCCGCGCATGCGTGCGACCCGGGCGATCACATCGGTGATCACGTAATTGCGCACATGGCCCATGTGCAGGTTCCCCGACGGATAGGGGAACATCGAGAGGGCCATGTAGGTGGCGTCGCCCGGATCGGGGGTGCGATAGAGCTGAGCGTCGCTCCAGCGCTGCTGCCACTGCCGCTCGATGGCCTGAGGTTGGTAGCGGCTGCTCTCGCTCACGACAGGCCCGATGCTGAGACCAGCGATGGTGCCACAGGCCCGCTCAGGGCAGCTCCCGCAGCAGGATCACCGCCTCACGGTTCACCAGGGTGAGCGGTTGTTCACCCCCCGCATCCAGGGCCAGGAAGTGGAGATCCTGCCAGCGGATCACACCCTCCAGCTGCCGCCCACCCCCCACTTCCAGTGCCACGCGGGCCTTGCGCCGGATCAGGTTCTGGATGTGACGGGTGCTGGGCTGGTCGGTGTCGAGGGTGGCGCCACGGTTCGGCGTTCGTGCCTCGAAATAGCTCTGCATAGGATTCCGGTCAGGCTGCCGTGGCTCCGGTCGTGCTCCAGTTCAGCAAATACCAAGGCCTGGGAAACGATTTCCTGATGGTCGACGGCCGCGGATCGGCCGGCGGGGATGACAGCCTCGGCCTCACCCCCGGGCGCGTCCGCCGTCTCTGCGACCGCCGCTTCGGCGTGGGGGCGGACGGTGTGATCCTGGCGCTGCCACCCCGGGGGGACGGGGAGCTGCGCATGCGCATCTTCAATGCCGATGGCAGCGAGCCGGAGATGTGCGGCAACGGCATCCGCTGTCTGGCCCGTTTCCTGGCCGACAGTGACGGCGACGGGGCGGGGCGCCGCTGGCAGGTTGAGACCCTGGCCGGCCGGATCGTGCCCGAACTGCAGGAGGACGGCACGATCCGCGTGGACATGGGGGCGCCGTTCCTGAGCCCGGAGGCCGTGCCGACCACCCTGCCGCTGGGCCCGGCCGGTATCCCCCAGGGCAGCCTCGAGGTGGTGGGCCGGAGCTGGGCCGTGGGGGCCGCCGGCATGGGCAATCCCCATGTGGTGGTTCCGGTGGAGGACGTGGCGGCGGTGGATCTGGAGCTGGTGGGGGCTGCCCTGGAGGTGCACCCCGCCTTCCCGGCCCGCACCAACGTGCATGTCGTGCAGGCCCTGACTCCCGACCATCTGGTGATGCGGGTGTGGGAGCGGGGCGCCGGCCCCACCCTGGCCTGCGGCACAGGCGCCTGCGCCACCCTGGTGGTGTGCCACCGCCTCGGCCTGGCCGAGCGCCGTGCCCGGCTCGATCTGCCCGGAGGTCCCCTGTGGATCGACTGGGATCCGGCGAGCGACCACCTGTTCATGACCGGTCCCGCCGAGGCGGTGTTCGATGCCGTGGTCACGCCGGCGCTGTGGGGCGACGATGACGCCGGAAACGAAGCAACCGGCAGCGACCGTCTGGCCAGTGACGCTGTCGCCAGCGACAGCCCTGCCGCCGAGGCGGCGACGATCGACTGCGCCAAGGCCTGCGTCAACGGCTGTGTGCGCCCGGAGGCCTGTGCGTCGGCCGAGGCCCGGCAGCGGGTGGAGGCCCTGCTCGGCAGCCGTTCCCTCGACGAC
>JBFLKL010000122.1:0-13798 GCA_040883175.1 Synechococcaceae cyanobacterium
CAACGACCAGCGCTGGGGATTCTCATCGGCGAGCCGCTCCAGCAGTGCCGTGGCCTCCTCCTGACGGTCGAGCGCCACCAGCAGCTCCAGCAGCCGCTGCTGCTCCTCGGCGCTGGCCCCGCCGGCCTCCAGGCGCCGGAGCAGGTTGTTGGTCTGTTTCTCCAGGGCCGGCCGGGGACCGTCCGCACTGCCCGCGAGCTGCCGCTGGCCGAGCCACCAGCCGGCCCCCAGGCACACGGCCGCGAGCCCTGCGGCTGCCAGGGCCAGCCCCAGGGCCCGCGGCCCCGGGAACGCGGGGGCGGCGGATCGCGGCCCGGCGGTTCGTTTGGCGGGGCGTGGCATCGGCGCGCAGACGGGCCGGAACGGTATGGGGGATGTGAGTCTGCCCCGCCACCGTCGCCCCTGTCGCCCTGGCCGGGGGCGCCACCCTTTGCCGCCGCCTTTACATTGGCGCCATGCGCGACCATCCCATCCCGCCGGTCACCGAACCGCTGCAGTACCGGGCCATCGGTGTGGTGCGCGGTGTCTACGTGCCTGCCGATCCCGAGCAGCTCACCCGCGGCGCGATCCACACCGCCGACGGCCAGGAGCTGGAGGCCGTGGTGCTGGGCCGCCTGCTGACCCTGATGCGCCGGCACCTCGACCTGTCCCAGCCTCACCTCTGGGTGGTTTACCCGCGCAGCCGCGAGGAAGGCGGGCTGCACCTGCAGATGGTGGGGATCTGGGAGCCCAGCACCCTGACCGTTGCGAAGGAGCCGCCGGCGGACGGGGACCCCGCCGAGCCAGCTCCCCTCGCCGAGCCCGCTCGCCCCAGCGACGCCCTGCCCGAGGGCGACGACTATTTCTCGGTTCGCGGCGAGCTGGTGTTCACCAAGCCGGAAAGCGGCGATCTGGTGGTGAAGGTGCGCCAGCTGCCCCGGGCCGACGGGCAGCGTCCGGCGCCGTTCAAGCTCCAGCTCCGCGGCGAGGTTCCCCTCGAGCACCTGCGTCACTTCGTGGCACTCAACCTGCGCCGCCAGGGCCAGACCCTCAGCGTGGAGGGGTTCGAGGTGATCGCTCCGGTGGCCAGGCGGGGCAGCCGCGGTGGCAAGGACCGGGGTGACAAGGATCGCGGCGACAAGGGCGCCGGCAGGGATCGTGGGGCCAGGGACCGCGGCCTTCGACGTGACAGCCGGCCCAAGGCCGGTCACCAGGGCGGTGAGCGTCCCGAGGCCAAGGGGTCCCGCTCCGCCGTCGTGCGCCCCAGCCGCTGACCATGGCCCTCTGGGAGGCCACCAGCGGCACCTGGATCAACCTGCTGGCCGTGGCCATCGGCACCGCGGTGGGCGCCGCCCTGGGCTCCCGGATCAGCCTTGATCTGGCCCAGCAGTGGCGCCGCTGGCTGGGGGCGGTGACGTTGCTGCTGGCAGTGCAGATGGTGCAGCCGCTGTGGCAGCAGCGCCTGGGGCCCTTTCCGGCGGTGCTGCCGGCGTTGCTGGCCCTGGTGCTCGGGGTGAGCGCCGGGGAGGGATTGGCGCTGGAGCGTCGGCTGGGCGCCTGGCTGCGGCGCTCCGGCACCCCGGCCCCGGGTTCCGATCCCCACATCCTGGCCGGCACCTTCGTGCTCTTCTGCCTGGGCCCCATGACCCTGGTGGGCTGCCTGCGCAACGGTGCCCTGGGCGATCCCGACCTGCTGCTGGTGAAGGCGGGCCTCGACGGGATCAGTTCCGCCCTGCTGGCCGCCGGCGTGGGCCTGGCCCTGGCCTGGGTGCTGCTGCCCATGGCCCTGCTGCAGTTCGCCCTCTCCGGCCTTGGGGTGCTGATGGCCGGTGGCCTCAGCGACCCCATGGCCGCCCCCGGCGTGGCCTTCACCGCCGCCCTCGGCGGATTGCTGGTGCTGAGCCTGGCGCTGGAGCTGCTGGAGCTGCCCCATCCCTCCAGCGTCAACGCCCTGCCGGCCCTGTTGCTCGGGCCCCTGATGGGCTGGGGGGTGCAGCCATGACCTTCCCTCTTGCCGCTGGTGTGGCGGTGGCCCTGATCAGCGTCCTGGCGGTGGTGGGCCCGCTGCTGGGTCTCTCCCCCGCCTGGATCGCCCTGCTGGCTGCCGTCGGCCTTGGGGGGCTCACCCTCGATGCGGCCAGCTTCTCCGGCCGTGGCGGCCACCTGCTGGCCGAGGCCCTGCCCGGTGGCGAGGGCCGCCTGCGGCGCATCGCCGTGCACGAGGCCGGCCATCTGCTGCTGGCCGCCGAGGAACGGCTGCCGGTGCGGCGGGTGCTGGTGGGCAGCCTGGCCTGTCTGCAGGCGGGGCTGGCCAGCGGCGGCAGCACCGAGTTCGATCCCCCCGAGCACGCCAAGCTTCCCCTCGACGACCTGCGCCGCTGGAGCCGGGTGCTGCAGGCCGGCATGGCCGCCGAGCAGCTGATCTACGGAGCCAGCGTCGGCGGCGCCGATGACAGGGCCCTGCTGGGCCGGCTCTGGGGCCTCTCCGGCCACGACGTGGCCACCGCGCAGCGGGAGCAGCGCCGCGCCCGCCGCGAGACGGATCAGCTGCTGCGCCGCCGCCGTGCCGACCTGGAAGCCGAGGCCGCCCGCCTGCTGGCGGAGGCTCCCCGCCTGGGACGGGTGCGCCTGCGGGAGGCCTGAGGTGGGCCAGCTGGCTCTGCTCGACTGCCCCACCGGTCTTGCCGGCAACATGCTGCTGGCTGCCCTGCTGGATCTGGGCGTGCCCCGGGCTGTGGTGAGCGAACCCCTGGCGGCTCTGGGACTGGCCGGCTCCTATGCCCTGGAGATCGAGGAACGTCGCAGCGGCGGCCTGCGCGGCCTGCATCTGGCGGTGCGGCTGCTGGAGGCGGAGCCGCCCGAGCGCCACTGGAGCCAACTGCGGCAGCAGCTGGAGCGGGCCCCCCTCGCCGAGCCCCTGCGACGGCGGGTGCTGGCGGTGTTCGGCCTGCTGGCGGAGGCCGAGGCGGCGGTGCATGGCCACAGCCCCGAGCAGGTGCACTTTCACGAGGTGGGCGCCGTCGATGCGCTGGTGGATGTGGTGGGGGTGTGCGCGGCCCTGCTGCACCTGGGGGTGGAGCGGCTGGTGTGCGCGCCGCCGCCGGCGGGTCACGGCACGGTGCGCACGGCCCATGGGCTGCTGCCGCTGCCGGCGCCGGCGGTGCTGGAGATCGCCCGACGGTGCGGGGTGCCCCTGGGGGCCGCCGATGGCCTGCCGGCCGGGGAGCTCACCACCCCCACCGGTCTGGCCCTGGTGGCGTGCTGGGCGGATCGCTTCGGCTTGCCGCCTGCCCATGTGCCCCGGCAGGTGGGGGTGGGGCTGGGCAGCCGGGAGCTGGATCGCCCCAACCTGCTGCGCCTGGTGCTGGCCGATCCCGTGGCGGGCGATGGCGGGGCGGATGGGGGCCCGGAGGAACTCGGTCCCCGCCAGGAGACGGTGCTGGTGCAGCAGGCCCAGATCGACGACGCCACGCCCGAGGATCTGGCCTTTCTGCTCGACGCCCTGCGCCAGGCCGGTGCCCTGGAGGCGTTCTCCCAGCCGCTCACCATGAAGAAGGGCCGGCCGGGCTGGCTGGTGACGGCCCTGGGCCGGCCCGACCCTGCAGCCGCCGCGGCCCTGCGCCGGGTGTGGTGGCGCCATGGCACCAGCCTGGGCCTGCGCGAACAGGAGCAGCGGCGCTGGGCCCTGCCCCGCCGCCGGCTGGACCTCGACACCCCCCTCGGTCCCGTGCGGGTGAAGCAGGCCCTCCGGCCCGATGGTCGCTGGAGTTCCAAGCCCGAACATGACGACCTGATCGCCCTGGCCCGCCGCCACGATCTGGCGATCGAGCAGGTGCGTGCCACTGTGCGCGCAGCGCTGGACCGGATGCCTCCCCCGCCGTGAAACTCCCTCCTCTGCCGTTCCCCTTCCCGGGGCCGCGCCTGCGCCGGATCGCCGGTTCCCTGCGCCGGTTGCCGCTGCCGGGAGGGATCTCCCTCTGGATCACCCTGCTCAGCTTCGGCTTTCTGCTGGCGGCCCTGGTGGGGCATGGCCGCCGGATGCTGCAGCTCAGCCTCGACCCGCAGGGCTGGTGGTGGCTGCTGCTGGGGGTGGGCTTCAGCCTGCTCAGCCTGGTGGTCAACGCCGTGGGGTTCGGGGCGGTGCTGCGCTGGCTGGAGCTCAGGCCACGCTGGCCGGCCCTGGTGACGCTCTACCTCGACACCAACCTGCGCAAGTTCCTGCCCGGCGGCATCTGGCACCTGGCCGGCCGCCTCGCGCCCCTGCGCGCCGGTGACCCTCTCCTGCGCCAGCCCGCCCCCCTGACGCTGGCTCTGCTGGCGGTGCTGCTCGATCCCCTGCTGGCGGCCGTGGCGGCCCTGGCCCTGGTGCCGGTGGCGGGCTGGCAGAACGGACTGGCGCTGCTCTGCCTGCTGCCGCTGCTCCTGCTCTGGCCCCGCTGGCTGGCGCCGCTGCTGGAGCGGCTGGAGCGCCGCCAGGCCCGGCGCCTGCAGCTGGAGCCGGCGGCCCTGACAGCGCTGGGGCAGGGGTTGCGACAGGCCCTCTCGGGCTATCCCTGGCCGCCGCTGCTGGTGCAGCTGGCCTTCGTGCTGCTGCGCTTCGCCGGCTTCGCCTGCTGTGTGCTGGCCTTCGATCTGCACACCTCGCTGGCCTGGAGTGGCTGGCTGGCGGGTTTCGCCCTGGCCTGGACCATCGGCCTGGTGGTGCCGGGAGCGCCCGGGGGGCTGGGGGTGTTCGAGGCCGCCCTGCTGCTGCGCCTCGGCGGCGCCATCCCCGAGGCGCCGCTGCTGGCCATCGCCCTCAGCTACCGGCTGGTGGCCACCCTGGCCGACCTGGCGGGCGCCGGCTGTGCCCGCCTCGACGACTGGCTGGACCGGCGGCTGGCCCAGGCGCGTTGAGGGCCGGCAGGGGGCTGCCGGCTGCGCTGGCCGATTTGCAACTGTGCCTATTGTTGAGAGCAGCAAGCAGCTCTCCAGTGCCGCTGAGTGTGCCCATGGGCCCTTCCGGTTCCGCGGGTGAGGGCCTGCGCAGCAGCCTCCACCACCGCGGCCAGCGCCTCACCCCCCAGCGCCAGCGGGTGCTGGATCTGTTCGAGCGCATCGGCGAGGGCACCCACCTCAGCGCCGAGCAGGTGCACCAGCGGCTGCTGCGCGATCAGGCGCGGGTGTCGCTGGCCACCGTGTATCGCACCCTGCGGCTGCTCAGTTCGATGGGGTTGCTGCAGGAACTGGAGCTGCCGGAGGGGGGCCGCCGCTTCGAGCTGGCCAGCGACGCCCACCGCGATCACCACCATCTGGTGTGCGTCCGCTGCGGCCGCACGGAGGAATTCGAGAACGCATCAGTGCTGGCGGCGGGCCAGGCGGCCGCTGATGGCCGCGGCTTCCGGCTGCTGGAGTGCGTCCTTACGGTGAGGGCGCTGTGTCCGCGCTGTGAGGAGCAGGGTTGATGGACCCGGGAATCGTTGCGGCATTGCCATCGCGGATGGCGTGATAGCCCGGCGAGAGGATCTCGATTCCCGCTGCGGCGAATTGATCCTGAAGCGCCTCCAGCACTTCTGAGAGTGTCTGGCGATAGGTTTCCGCCTCGACCACGAAGGCGGTGAGCTCGTAGCTGATGTGGAAGTCGTTCAGCGACGTCTGCAGCACGTAGGGCTTCACCTCTCTGCTGATTCCCTCCACGCTCTGCGCTGCGCCGAGCATCAGCTTGTAGACCCTGCGCCACGGCACGTCGTAGCCGATGGTGATCGTGGTGGAGAGGGCTACGGGCTTGCGGATCTCGCGACGAGAGAAGCTGTAGTTCACAACCGATGTGCCGATCACGGTGGCATTGGGAATGCTCACCAGTTCATTGCGAGGCGTTTGCAGGCGCGTCACCAGCAGCGCCCGGTCCTGCACCACTCCAGTCACCCCGTTGATGTCCACGAGATCTCCCTCGCGGAAGGCGCGGGTGTAGATCAGCATCAGTCCGCTGACGATGTTGGTGGCGATGGAGCTTGACCCCAGTGCTGCCAGCACGCCCAGTAGAATCCCTGCTCCCTGAAACAGTCTGCTGTCGGAGCCTGGAATGTAGGGAAACGCTGCTGCCAGGCCTGCCAGCGCCAGGAGCAGGGCCGCCAGCCGGGATGTTGGCGGGGCCCACTCCTGGAAGAAGCCCGGGATGCGAACGCTGCCGCGAGCGACAGCCCGGAACCAGGCATTGCTGGCCTTGATCGCTACGGTGGTGACCAGGAGGATGGCCGAGAGGGAGACGATGTCGGGTATCGAGCCCACAACACCTTGGCCGACCCCACGCAGCAGGCCCACCAGTTGCTGGCTCAATTCCCTGGCGATGCTCTGGGTTGGTGGAAACAGCCCCAGCAGCAGCGGGATCAGCAGATAGCTGATCAGGATCAGCACCGACCAGTGCACCAGCTTGCGGGTCATCTGCAGCAGATAGCGGATCTGCTCCTGGGCAATGAAGCGCCCGATCCCACGACGATTCAGGTATTCCAGCAACCGCAGGCGGCGGCGTGCGATCCAACCCTCCCCCCAGTGGTTGAGCCGGATCTGGATGTGCAGCCAGAGCAGGTAGAGGCCGATCAGCAGAGCTGCCAGTCCCAGAGGCCGCAGCCAGGACGACAGGGCATTCTCTTCCCGGTAGCGTTGAATGGCTGAGCGAAGGGTGTCCCGCGTCTGCTCCGCCAGGTCCACCCGGTCGATCCCGTAGCAAGCCGCCACCCGATCGTTGATGTAGCCGAGCGTGCGCTCCGGTTTGCCCTCCTGACGGATCACCAGGGCGACTTCTGTTTCCCGCTCCTCGGTCTGTATGTCGCCGGGAGCGATGGCCGGATCGCGCGCGATCTCCACAGGCCTTGGCTGGCTCGCTCGGCTGCATCCTCGAGGTCGTAGGCTCCGGCTGTGGCCCTCAGCTCGAGGATCGTTCTGCCCTGCAGGGTCACAAAGGCAGGCTGCTCGGCGCAATCCGGCACGCGCCGTTCCGGAGCGCCCAGCACGTAGGCCTGAAGGGGCGCAGACGCAGCCAGGAGCATGATCACTCCCAGGCCGGCCACCACCACAGTGGCGACCCACGCAGGGAACACAGGCCAAGCCCTGCGGCCGCGGCGGGACGTCCGCTGCCCACCGGCACGCGCCTGGGGTGACACGATGATGCGGCACGGCGTCTGGCTTCAGAGTGTCCGGCTGCGGTGGGTGCTGCCAGCCCGTTCAAGATTCACGACGGGGACGCTGCGCCCATGGCGCCGCGCAGACAAGGTGAAGGGGGAGATCAGAATCCCGAGCTGTCATGGTGCGCGTGCAAGACGTCCGTCGATCGCTCGCGTTGTCTGCGCTGGTTGCTCTTTCCCTTGCCGGCGGGGCTAGTTCCGTGGCGGAAGAGCGCATTCCGCTGGAGGCGGTGCGGGCCATCAACCTGGCCCGCACCTACGTGGTGCGGCTTAACGGCGGCCTGGCAGCGTATCGTCCTGCCCAGTGCATGTATGCGACAGCGGCCCAGAGCAACCCCTGCCTGGTGAACAGCGACAGCCGGGGATATCTGTTCCGATTCATGGGCGGCCCGCCGACCTGGGAACAGACCGATGCCGAGCCAACCGTTGAGACTGAGATCCTGATCTCTCCAGATGGCAACGAGGTGGAAGAGCTGATCTACAACGGCGAGCCCCGCTGAGGCATCGCGGAGGCAGCATTGGTGGCTGCTCCAGTGTTGCTTGCATCGGCGATCGGCATGGCCCAGCCTCCCCCACCCCTGATGGTGGCGGCCCCCTCGCTGCCGGCTCGTGATGCCTGCCGGGCACGGGGCCAGAGAGGTCGCGCCGAGCAATGATGCAATAGCATCATTGCATCAATTCATCAGGCAGCAGGGCTCTCTCGCCATGCGCACCACCCTGGATATCGACCCTGAAATCCTGAACGTGGTGAAGGAGCGTGCCCGCCGTGAGCGCCGCTCCGCCGGCGCCGTGCTGTCCGAACTGGCCCGTCAGGCACTCACGGGCGCCGGGGCGCCTCAGACAGACGAGGAGACCGTGCCATGCCACGGTTTTCGGCCGTTTCCGAAGGCGAGCCGCGTCGTCAGCGAAGCGACGGTCGAACGGCTGCGTGACGAGCTCGGCGTCTGATGCGCTCTCTCCTGGACGTGAATGTCCTGATCGCCCTGCTGGATGCCGCCCACGAGCACCACCGGCACGCGCGCCGCTGGATGGAGGCCAACATCGAACCGGGCTGGGCGTCATGCCCGATCACCCAGAACGGCTGCTTGCGCATCATGTCGCAGCCGGCCTATCCCGGTGTTCAGCCCCTGGCGGTGCTCCAGGAGCGGTTGCGGGAAGCCACGGAAACCTCCTGGCATCGGTTCTGGCCCGACGCCATCAGCGTGCTGAGCCCGGATCTCCTCGATTGGGGGCGTGTTCTCGGATCCCGGCAGCTCACCGATGCCTATCTCTTGGCGCTGGCCATCCACCATGGTGGGAGATTCGTGACCATGGACCGCAGCATCACACCGCGAACCGTGGTAGGTGCCCGCGATGAGCATCTGGTGCGGATCCTTCCATGACCGAGGGAGACTTCAGTATTCCCTCAAGACGCCTCTGGTGGACCACCTACCGGCCGGAATGGTGGCGCGGCGACCTGGTGGCGGGCCTCACGGCCGCGGCTCTGGTGCTGCCCAAGGCGATGGCCTTCGCCACCATCGCCGGCCTGCCCGTGCAGGTGGGGCTGTACACCTGCCTGCTGCCGATGGTGGTGTACGCCTTCAGCGGCAGTTCCCGGGTGCTGAGCGTGAGCAGCACCACCACCCTGGCCATCCTGCTCTCCGCGGAACTGGCCTCGTCCGGGGCCGCTGACGCCGGCGCGCGGCTGGCCACGAGCGTCACGGTGGCGGTGCTGGTGGGGGCCTTCCTGCTGCTCGCCAGCTGGATGCGGCTGGGATTCCTGGCGGATTTCCTCTCCGAATCGGTGCTGATCGGCTTCAAGGCCGGCATCGGTCTGGTGATCGTCGTCGACCAGCTGCCCAAGCTGTTCGGGCTCTCGATCGCGGCGAAGGGATTCTTTCCCCACCTCTTGGCCACCCTGCGTCAGCTGCCTGACGCCTCCCCGGCCACCGTGATCCTCTCCCTGCTGCTGCTGCTTCTGATGGTGGCGCTGCCACGGATCGCCCCCCGGATGCCGGTGGCCCTGGTGGCGCTGCTGGCGGCCATGGCAGTCTCCGCCCTGCTCGGTCTCGAGGGCCTGGGGGTGGCGACCGTGGGGACGGTTCCCGCCGGGCTGCCCAGCTTGCAGCTGCCCCGCTCCGAGTGGATGCCGGCGCTGTGGCCGGGGGCGATGGGCATCGCCCTGATGAGCTTCACCGAGAGCATCGCCGCTGCCCGGGCCTTCCAGGGTCGGGACGACCCCCGCCCCCAGCCCGACCGCGAACTGTTCGCCCTGGGGCTGGCGAACATTGCCGGAGGACTCACGGGCTGCCTTCCCGCCGGTGGCGGCACCAGCCAGACCGCCGTCAACCGGCAGGCCGGCGCCCGCTCCCCGCTGGCCTCGCTGGTGACCGCGGCGCTCGCCCTGGCCGTGATGCTGGTGCTGGCCCCAGCGCTCTCAGTGCTGCCCCAGGCGGCTCTGGCCGTGGTGGTGCTGGTGGTGTCCCTGGATCTGATCCGGCCGCGCGAATTCCTGGTCATCCGCCACGTGCGGGTGAACGAGTTCCGCTGGGCCCTGATCGCCCTGGTGGGCGTGGTGCTGCTCGGCACCCTCAAGGGAATCCTGGTGGCGGTGGTGGTGTCGCTTCTCGCCCTGGCCCAGCAGGAGATGCATCCCCCCGTCTACGCCGTGGCCCGCAAGCGCGGCACCGACGTGTTCCGCCCCGTCTCGTCGGAGCACCCGGACGACCAGACCTGGCCGGGGTTGTTGCTGCTGCGGCTGGAGGGCAGGCTCTTCTTCGCCAATGTGCAGCAGGTGCGCCAGCGCATGCGCGCCCTGGTGGATCAGCACCGGCCCAGGGTGCTGGTGATCGATGGCAGCGCCCTGATCGATCTGGAGTATTCGGCCCTGAAGATGCTCAGCGAGGCGGAACACACCCTGGCCGGCGAGGGCATCCAGCTCTGGCTGGCGGGGCTCAACCCGTCGGTGCTGGCGGTCGTGCGACGGTCGGACCTGGCACGCACCCTCGGCCCCGGACGGCTGGTGGCGAATCTCGAGGTGGCGGTGGAGCACTACGGGGCCAGGCTCTCGACCACTCCGGCCCCATGAGGGGAGAGGCGGAACGCCCGGGGGTAGGGGTGATCGATCAGCGGTGCTGGCGACGGCCTTCGTGGATGAGTTCCGAGGGCCTCAGCCCGAAGTGGGCCCTGAAGTCGCGGCTGAACACCGTCAGTTTGGCGAAGCCGAACCGGGAGGCGATCTCCCCCACCCTTTCGCCGGGCTGGGCACGCAGCAGGGCCTGGCGGGCCTGTTCGAGCCGTTGGCGGCGGACCCACTGCACCGGGCCACAGCCGAAGCGCTGCTTGAACGCCAGCTGCAGGGTGCGGCGGGAGTAGCCGCTGCGCCGCTCCAGCTCGGTGAGGTTCACTGGGGTGTGCAGGTTGGCGCGGATCCATTCCAGGAGTTCCTCCAGGATGCGCTCCCGGGGGGCCACGCCGCCCCGTCGATTCACGGCCAGAACAGCATCCAGCCGCGGGTGCAGCAGTAGCGCGAGGACGCGGTAGATCAGGTCGTCCACCTGAAGCGCATCCAGGTGTCCATGGGTGTCCAGAGCGGGGTTGTCGAGCAGCGACAACGTTCGCCGGAACACCTGGATGAGCTCACGGTTGCGACGGTTGTCGCACCCCAGAACCCTGGCGAGCTCCAGGTCGCTGGCGAAGCGCCGCTGGGCCACCCCGAGCCCGGCGATGGCGGCGGCCGTGCTCCTGAGCCGCCCCAGATCCAGGCGCATCACCAGGGCATTGAGGTGATCGGTGGTGTAGCGGTACTCGGCCCCCGGTGAGAACCAGAGGGGCCGGCCCGGGTGGATCGTCTGGCTGAGTCCCTGGGTCTGATAGCGGATGCTGCCGGCCTGAGCGAACTGCACATAGGCGTTGCCGCTCTCCTCGCCCATGGCACCCTCGATCGGCGAGCTGTAGCCGCTGGTGAGCAGCAGGGATCCCGCCCGGATCGTGTTGGTGCGGTGCACGAACGTCGCTGCATGCCCATGGAGGGGCGCAAAGGCGAGCACCGGGTGATGCTGGGCCAGGCGTTCGGCCAGCGCCTGCGGGTCGCGATCGTGCTGGGTGTGCTGGTCGTGGAACAGCAGCGGCAGGGATGCCGCGGCTCCACCGGGCTTGTCGAGCACCTCCGTTCACGCAGCTGCCGGTGAGCGGAATGTAGGTCCCTGGTGGCGGGCCGCCATCCTCGGTTGGAGCCTTGCGGCAGACATCGCAGTCGGCGTCCAGCGCCGAACTTGACGGTTCACGCAACATCTTTAGGTAACGGAGCACACCCAACGGCTGACGTTCCTGCGAACCATTCACAGCATGGATGCAGTGCTCCCTGCATTCCCAGCCATGCCGAACGGCAAGCCCAACTTCCTCATCCTCTGGGGCGACGACATCGGCCAGAGCAACCTCAGCTGCTACAGCGACGGCCTGATGGGGTACCAGACCCCCAACATCGACCGGATCGCCAAGGAGGGCGGCCGCTTCATCCACTACTACGCCGAGCAGAGCTGCACCGCCGGCCGCGCGGCCTTCATCTCCGGCCAGAGCGTGTTCCGCACCGGCCTCAGCAAGGTGGGCCTGCCCGGCGCCGAGCTGGGCTACCGCACCGAGGACCCCACCATCGCCGGGCTGCTCAAGCCTCTCGGCTACCGCACCGGCCAGTTCGGCAAGAACCACTTCGGCGACCGCGACGAGCACCTGCCCACCAATCAGGGCTTTGACGAGTTCTTCGGCAACCTCTACCACCTCAACGCGGAGGAGGAGCCGGAACTGCGCGACTATCCGCAGCCGGAGGATTTCCCCAATTTCCGCCAGAATTACGGCCCCCGCGGCGTGCTGCATTGCTGGGCTAACGGCGACGGCACCCAGCGGATCGAGAACACCGGCCCGCTCACGAGAAAGCGGATGGAAACCGCCGATGACGAGTTCATGGCGGAGGCCAAGCGGTTCATCCGGGATGCGGTGGCCTCGGGTGAGCCCTTCTTCGTGTGGTTCAACACCACCCACATGCACTTCCGTACCTATGCTCGTCCACAGGATGTTGGCCGCTCAGGACGCTGGCAGTCGGAATACCATGACGTGATGATCTATCACGACGAATGCATCGGCCAGATGCTCGACCTGATCGACGAGCTGGGTGTCACCGACGACACGATCGTGATGTACAGCACCGACAATGGCCCGCACATGAACAGCTGGCCTGATGCCGGCATGACTCCCTTCCGCAACGAGAAGAACTCCAACTGGGAGGGTGCTTATCGCGTTCCGGCGCTGGTGCGCTGGCCCGGCAAGATTGCGCCCGGCACCCTGTTCACGGAGATCGTGAGCCATCTCGACTGGCTGCCCACCCTGCTGGCGGCCGCCGGCGAGCCCGAGATCAAGGAGAAGCTCAAGGCCGGTCATCAGGTTGGAGATCGCCACTACAAGGTGCATCTCGATGGCTACAACATGCTCGACTACTGGACGGGCAAGACCGACAAGAGCCCGCGGGTGGAGTTCTTCTACTTCTCCGACGACGGCGACCTGACGGGTCTGCGCTACGACAACTGGAAGATCGTGTTCATGGAGCAGCGCGTGCAGGGCACCTGTCAGATCTGGGCCGAACCCTTCGTGGCGCTGCGGGTGCCGAAGATCTTCAACCTCAAGACCGATCCCTACGAGCGGGCCGACATCACCTCCAACACCTACTGGGACTGGATGTTCGACCACATCTTCCTGCTGGTGCCGGCCCAGACCTACGTGGCCCAGTTCCTGGAGACGTTCAGGGAGTTCCCGCCACGCCAGAAGGCCGCCAGCTTCTCGATGGAGCAGGTGATGGAGAAGATGATGAGCTCCTCTGGACATTCATGATCCTGAGGCACCGGAGGGTGCGAACACCACCCTCCAGTCCCGCGCCATGTCCACCACCAGCCAGCCCCGGTCCGGAGCCTGCCGCAGCGCTTCCACCAGCCGTCCGGTGCTGCTCGGGTTGGTGTCATAGGCATACTCCCGGGAGGCGTCGGTGTGGTGGACGAGCAGGCCCAGGGCCAGCCTGGGATTGGCCACGGTGGTGTGTTGCAGCATCTCCAGATCGCCATCGGAATTGCCGAAGGCGGCGATCGGCCGCTGGCCCAGGAAGGCATGGATGCCCACCGGTTTGCCCCCCTTGTCGTCCACGAACAGATGATCGAGCTCCTTCACCAGCACAGGCCGGTCATCCCGCAGTTCGAAGCGGGTCAGCGCCGTGCTGCCCAGCACCTGCTGCGGAGGAATTCCATACACCCGTTCCGCCCACACGCGCATGAAGTCTGCCCCGCCGCCGGACACGATCACCGTGCGGAATCCATGGCTCTGCAGCAACTGGAGCAGTTCCAGCATGGGCTGGTAGGCGAGGTCGTCGAAGCGCCGCCCGAAGCGGGGATGGCGGGCAGTCTCGAGCCAGCGCCGCACCGAATCCCGGAATTCCTCGGTGGTCATGCCCACATGGGTGAGGGCGATGACGCGCAGCAGTCCCTCGTGGTGAGGCCCCGCCAGCAGGGTGGCCACCTCATTGCGCAGGGCGGCCTGCACCATGGGATCGCGGCGGAGTTCCGGTTGCTCCTGCACCCTGTCCCGCAGAACATCCAGTGCATAGAACAGCTGGAACGGCAGAGGATTCTCCGGCCAGAGGG
>JBFLKL010000123.1:0-4347 GCA_040883175.1 Synechococcaceae cyanobacterium
AGGGCAATCCGGAGGCCGGCCCGGAGGACCCGGCGACGAGCGCGGCCGGCACCCCGACTGAGGCGAATGCCGCCGGCGACGATGCCGCAACCCCGGCGGCGGCCTCTGGGGCGGCACCGGCGGCGGCGATCCCCCTGCGCAGCGACCAGCCCAGCCCGGACGAGATCCAGACCCTGCTGGAGAGCTGGCTGGCGGCCAAGGCGGCGGTGCTGGCCGGCGAGGATCCCAACATCAGCCTGGAGAACCTGGCCCAGGACGGCCAGCTGCGCCAGCTGCAGGCCGAACGCCGCGCCGACCTGGCCCGCAACCAGACCCAGCGCATCGACACCAGCGTGGAGACTCTGCGCCTGGAGAGCAGCAGCCCCCAGCGCATCGCCGCCGTGGTGCGCATCCGCTACCGGGGGGAACGGCTGGACGACGATGGCCAGGCGGTGGGCCAGCCCAGCAACCTCACCCTGCGCAATCGCTATGTGTTCAGCCGGGACGGAAACACATGGCGGCTGCTGAGCTTCGAGCGGGTGAACTGAGGGGAGGCCGCCCACCGCTTTTTACGATCAACTCCGTCCGCACCAGGCCATACCGCCATGTTCGATGAGCTCTCCCAGCGGTTCGAGGATGCGGTCAAGGGCCTGAGGGGTCAGGCCAGCATCAGTGAGACCAACATCGAGGGCGCCCTGAAGGACGTGCGCCGCGCCCTGCTGGAGGCCGACGTGAGCCTGCCGGTGGTCAGGGAGTTCGTCGCCGAGGTGCGCAGCAAGGCCCTCGGCGCCGAGGTGGTGCGCGGCATCAGCCCGGACCAGAAGTTCATCCAGGTGGTGCACGAGCAGCTGGTGGACACCATGGGCGGCGAGAACGCGCCCCTGGCCGCCGGCGGCAGACCCGGGGAGCCGGCGGTGGTGCTGATGGCAGGCCTGCAGGGCGCCGGCAAGACCACCGCCACCGCCAAGCTCGGCCTGCACCTCAGGGAACAGGGCCGTAAACCCCTGCTGGTGGCGGCGGACGTCTACCGCCCGGCGGCCATCGAGCAGCTGCAGACCCTGGGCGGCCAGATCGGGGTGGAGGTGTTCAGCCTCGGCACCGAGGCCAGACCCGAGGCCATCGCCGCCGCCGGCATCGCCAAGGCGAAGGCCGAGGGCTTCGACACGGTGCTGGTGGACACCGCCGGCCGCCTCCAGATCGATCAGTCGATGATGGAGGAGATGGTGCGGATCCGCGAGGCCTGCCAGCCCGACGAGGTGCTGCTGGTGGTGGATTCGATGATCGGCCAGGAGGCGGCCGAGCTCACCCGCGCCTTCCACGAGCAGGTGGGCATCACCGGCGCCGTGCTCACCAAGCTCGACGGCGACTCCCGCGGCGGTGCCGCCCTCTCGATCCGCAAGGTGAGCGGTGCGCCGATCAAGTTCATCGGCACCGGCGAGAAGGTGGAGGCCCTGCAGCCCTTCCACCCCGAGCGCATGGCCAGCCGGATTCTGGGCATGGGCGATGTGCTCACCCTGGTGGAGAAGGCCACCAAGGAGGTGGAGCTGGCCGACGTGGCGCGCATGCAGCAGAAGCTGCAGGAGGCCACCTTCGACTTCTCCGACTTCCTGCAGCAGATGCGCCTGATCAAGCGCATGGGCTCCCTGGGCGGCCTGATGAAACTGATCCCGGGCATGAACAAGATCGACGACGGCATGCTCAAGCAGGGGGAGCAGCAGCTCAGGCGGATCGAGGCGATGATCGGCTCGATGACCGAGGCGGAGCGCCGCAACCCCGACCTGCTGGCCTCCACCCCGTCGCGCCGCCGTCGCATCGCCGGCGGTTGCGGCCACAGTCCGGCCGATGTGGACAAGGTGCTGGCCGACTTCCAGAAGATGCGCGGCTTCATGAAGCAGATGAGCCAGGGCGGCGGCATGCCGGGCATGGGCGGCGGCTTCCCCGGGATGGGGGGCTTCCCCGGCATGGGCGGCGGCATGCCGGGCATGGGCGGCATGGCTGCGCCGGGAGCGCCCGGCCGCGGACGTGGTCGCGGCCCTGGCAAGGCCCCCAGGCCGGCCAAGAAGCGCAAGGGCTTCGGAGACCTCTGAACTTCCGGGCACCCCCAGGAGTTACATTGCTTCTTTGCACCTTTTGCGGCTAGGCCACGATGATCAAGCTCCGCCTGAAGCGGTTTGGCAAGAAGCGGGAAGCGAGTTTCCGGCTGGTGGCCGTCAACAGCACCTCCCGCCGCGACGGCAGGCCGCTTGAGGAGCTGGGCTTCTACAACCCCCGCACCAAGGAAACCCGCCTCGACACCGAGACCATCCGTGCCCGCCTGGCCCAGGGTGCCCAGCCCACCGACACCGTGCTGACCCTGCTGGAGCGCGGCGGCCTGGTGGAGAAGCGCGTGCGGCCCTCGGTGGTGGTGGGCCAGAAGAAACAGGCGGCCGCCCGGGAGGCAGCTGCCAAACAGGCCGCCCGGGAAGCGGCGGAGGCCAAGGCGGCTGAGGAGGCCGCCGCCGCCGCTGCTACCGCCGCCGCCGAAGAGGCCCCCGCCGAGGCTTGACACCCAGGCCCCTGGCCGAGCCCGACGGGCTCAGCACCACCACCATCGCCCTGCCCTCCCAGTCCGCGGCCCTGGCCCTGGCCGGAGACGGGGAATGCACCCTCAGGCGTCTGGAGTCCCTCACAGGCGCCACCCTCGTGCTCCGCGGGCTCGACCTCTCCCTGCAGGCCCGCCCCAGCCAGCTTCAGCGGGCCTGCGATCTGCTGGAACTGCTCCGCCCCCTCTGGCAGGAGGGGCAGAGCATCAGCCAGGTGGACCTGAACACAGCCCTGCAGGCCCTCGACAGCGGCCGCGGCGAGGAGCACCGCGATCTCAGCAATCTGGTGCTGGCCCGCAGCCAGACCGGCCGGCTGCTGCGTCCGCGCACCCTGCGCCAGAAGGCCTATGTGCAGGCGATGGAGCGCCACGACCTCACCCTGGCCCTGGGCCCGGCCGGCACCGGCAAGACCTTCCTGGCCACCGTGCTGGCGGTGCGCATGCTCCAGGAGCGGCGGGTGGAGCGGCTGATCCTCACCCGGCCGGCGGTGGAGGCCGGCGAGCGCCTGGGCTTTCTGCCCGGCGACCTGCAGCAGAAGGTGGATCCCTATCTGCGCCCCCTCTATGACGCTCTGCATACACTGCTGGGGGCGGAGCGCACCGCCGCCCTGCTGGAGAAGGGGGTGATCGAGGTGGCCCCCCTGGCCTACATGCGCGGGCGCACGCTGGCGGAGGCCTTTGTGATCCTCGACGAAGCCCAGAACACCACCAGCGCCCAGATGCGCATGGTGCTCACCCGGCTGGGCGAGAACTCGCGCATGGTGGTCACCGGCGACCCCAGTCAGACCGACCTGCCGGGTGGGATGGTGAGCGGACTGGCCGAAGCGTCCCAGGTGCTCGAGGGCGTGGAGGGGGTGGCCATCTGCCATCTCAGTGCCGCCGATGTGGTGCGCCATCCCCTGGTGCAGCGCCTGGTGAGCGCCTACGAGCAGCGCGACAGGCGCCGCTCGGCCGGCCCGGCACGCCCCCGCTAGAGGGGAGATCCGCACCACGGCCAGGATCACCGCTTCCGCCGCGCCCTCTCTGCCGCTGGCAGGATGGGTGAAGTTCGCAGTACTGGGGCGTCATGCCGGCCAGCAGCAATTTCCAGGAGGCCATCCGCGAGGCGCAATCCAGCGCCCTCGTGGGGCCCAATGTCGTCAACAAGGCCCTGCCCTTCGTGGGCGGAGGCATGGTGCTCACCGCCGGCGGGGTGCTGGGGGGCCTCACCCTGATGGCCAGCAGCCCGGCGCTGTTCATGCCGCTGTTCTGGGTGGCCCTGATCGGCAACTTCATCCTCTTCTTCGTGGCCCAGAACGTGGCCATGAAGGGGAACAACAGCACCGCCCTGCCCCTGCTGGCCACCTACAGCCTGATCACCGGCTTCACCCTCAGCGGCATCGTCGCCTACGCCCTCAGCGTGGCGGGTGTGGGCGCCATCGGCACCGCCACCCTGGCCACCGGCATCACCTTCGTGATCGCCTCCTTCGTCGGCCGGCGCATGAGCGACAGCGTCGGTCAGGCCCTCGCCGGCGTGGTGGGTCTGGGCATCATCGGCCTGCTGATCGCGATGGTGGTGCAGATCGTGGGCAGCATCTTCGTTCCCGGCATGTTCGGCGGCACCGGTCTGGAGCTGCTGATCGCCGGTTTCGGCACCGTGCTGTTCGTGGGCGCGGCCTTCGTGGACTTCTACACGATGCCCCGCACCTACAACGACGAGCAGTACCTGGCCGGGGCGCTGGGGATGTACCTCACCTACATCAACCTGTTCATCTTCATCCTGCGCCTGATCATCGCCCTGCAGGGCG
>JBFLKL010000124.1:0-8708 GCA_040883175.1 Synechococcaceae cyanobacterium
AGCACGTCGAGCATGTGGGAACACCACCGGCGAGGTCCATCGCAGCGTATGGGCGGCAGAGGGAGTCACACCACCGGCAGTTCCCGGCCATGGGCGTCACCGACTCAATCCTGCAGCACTCGTTCGTGTCTCAGAGCTGAACACGCTCTCGAGCAGCTGGCGGTGCACGTCCGTGGCCTTCCGCAGCTCCTCAATCCGACGAACGTCCGGCTGTAGGTCGAGGATGGTGCGCCACTCCCGCAGCAGCTCCGCCGGAGCCGGGGGCTTGTCCAGCTGCGCCAGGGAGCACCCGAGGGCCCGGGCGGCGGCGGCCACCTTGGGGTCGTAGCTGAGGGCGGCGACGGGCGCCCCGCTCACCGCCGCCAGGATCAGGCCGTGCAGCCGCATCGCCAGCACCAGCCCGCTGCCGGCGCACACCGCCTGCACGTCCTCGGGCCGCCCGGGCGCCAGCTCGCGGCTGCGCGCCGCCAGGGCCTCACCAAGCAGCCCCTCAGCGGCCAGCTGCGCCAGCAGTCCCCGGTCCTGGTGGCGGTGCAGCGGCAGCCAGAGCAGCTCCCGCTCCGGCGCCAGCCCCTCCAGCGCCTCCAGCCACGGCCGCCAGGCCTGCCCCCGCAGCTGGGCGGTGGGGCGGAAACAGAGCACGATCGGCCCGCCCCGCCCGCTCCATGCCGGACCGGGAAAGCTCCACACCGCATCACTGCCCACCCCCGCATCGGCAGCTGGATCGGTGCAGACGGCGGCGCTGGCCAGCTGGCGGCGATCCGGTTGCCAGCCGAGCTCGCGGGCCAGGGCGGCGGACTCGGGGTCGCGCCAGCTGCAGCCGCTCACCAGGCGCAGCAAAGCGGCCACCAGCAGCCGGCTGCGGCGGCGGCGCAGGGGACCGAGCCCCTGGGCCCAGAGCAGCACCGGCCGGCCGCGCAGGCGGGCGGCGCTGATCAGCGCGGCGTAGTAGAGGAGGCTGGCGAAGCTGGTGCTGTCCTGCAGCAGGCTGCCGCCGCCGAACACCAGCGCGTCGCAGTGGCCCAGGGCGGCCAGCACCGCGGCCAGCCGGCGGCGATTCACCGTGGACACACCGAAGCGCTCGCGCACCTCGGCCTGGTCACGGGCCGTCACCGTGGGCCGGCAGGGGGCGGGCAGCTGGGCCAGCAGCACCTGCAGCAGGGCGTCGTCACCGAGATTGTGCTCGCCGTAGTAGCCCACCAGCAGGGGGTGGCTGGGGTGCGGCTGGGGGGGGGCGTTCATGGCCCGCTCTGGGATGGGCTGAGCCGAGCCCGCAGCCGCGCCAGCCGGCGGGCGTTCACGCCCAGGTCGGAATCGCCCAGCCGCGACACCGAACGGGCCTGCAGCAGGCCGCGGTCGGGATCGGCGAGCAGTTCCAGATCATCCACGAACCCGAAGATCCGGCTGGTGGCGGTGGCGTGCAGGTAGGGACCGCGGCGCTCCACCACGCGAATGGCGGGATCGGCCGCCAGCACATCGTCCAGCTGATCCAGGGCGACGGCGGGATCGGCCAGGGGCCAGTCGGCCCGGGCGCAGTGGGCGGGTGAGGGGCAAGGTGCCAGCCGGCCGCCTTGAACTCCCAGCTCCGCGGGCACCGGGCCCTCCAGATGCAGCAGGGACGCCTGGGCCGGCAGCGGGGCGCTGATCAGCAGCAGCAGGGCCAGGGGCAGGGCCATCCACCACTGAAGCAAGGCCGGTGTGGGTCTGGTTGGATCGGTCATCGCCATGGTTGCGACAGGGGGGCGGCGGCGGGCGACGCGCCGCGGCGGGGGCGCTGGGGGCTGGACTCGGCCAGCCAGGCCAGCCAGGCCGACACCGCCAGCAGGGCGGCCAGCCACGGCCAGGGGCCCCGCGGCAGACGCCAGCCGGGACGGCCGGAGGGGCCGGAAGGACCGGAGGAGCGGGCGCGGCGGGCAGCCCCGGGACCCAGGGGCTTGCCGCAGCGGCCGCACACCAGCCGGCCGGCAAGACTCCGGTCGGCCTTCACCGACCAGCTGCCGCAGTGGGGACAGGCCATCGCAGCCAGCCGTCAGCTGCCGACCATTTCAGCGCGCCCGGCCCACGAGGCGGGGCTTCACCATGACAGCCCCCAACTGGTTCATCGGCCTGGTGGTGCCCCCCGAGGCCCGCTGGCATGAGCTGCGCTCACCCCTGCCTGCCGGCGTGCGCCCCTACCACCCGGGCGATCTGCACCTCACCCTGGCCTTCCTGGGCGCCTGCGACGAAGGGGCGGCCGCCCGGGCCTGGCGGGCTGTGGCGGGGCTCACGGCAGCACCGCTGCTGGTGCGGGCCGGCGCCTGGCGGGCCATGGGGGCGCCGCAGGCCCCCTCGGCCTATGCCCTGACCCTGGCGGAGGGCCACGACGAAGCCGCCCGCCTGATCCGCGACTGGGGTGGCCCGGCTCGCGGGGCCGCGGGGCTGGGGCCGGAGCGCCGGGCCCCGCTCCCCCACGTCACCGTGGCGCGCAGCCGCCGCCGTGGGGCGGCCGCAGGCCGGAGCGCGATGGCGGAATGGATGGCGGCGGCACCGCTCCCGGGCCGGCCCTGCCGGCTGCGGGAGCTGGCCCTTTACACCTGGAGCCGAAGGCGGGGCGAGTCCGATGCACCCCTGTTCGAACTGGTGGCCCGGCGCCCCCTGGCGCCGCCTGGCCCTCAGCTGGATGCGGAGGTGTAGTAGCGCAGGGCGAAGCGCCAGAAGGCCCGGCTGATGGCCAGCGCCACCGCCGCCACCAGCAGGCTGGTGAGGGCACCGGCCGGGGTGAGCCGGCCCAGCAGCGCCTCGGCCGGCACCGTGGTGAGGAAGGCCACCGGCAGCACCACAGTGAAGAGGGTGCGCAGGCCGGAGGGATAGGCACTCACCGGGTAGCGCCCGGCGGTGAGCGCAGCCCGCAGCACCTCGGTGGCGTTCCAGGTCTTCACGAACCAGATCGAGGTGGCCGCCAGCACGAACCAGAGGGCGTAGAGGATCACGGCGGCGGCCAGCAGCAGCAGCGCCGCCGCCAGCACGGCACCGGGGGACAGACCGCCCAGCTCGCGCCGCCCCGCCCACAGCATCAGCCCCACCCCTACCACCATTTCCGGCAGGCCGGCGGGGCTGAGGGTGCGCAGCGACAGCCAGAACTGGCTGTCGATCGGCTTGAGCAGCACGAAATCCAGGGTGCCCTCCTGCACGTGGTTGACGATGCGGCTCAGGTTCGGCCGCAGCAGGGTGCTGGTGAGGCCGTCCAGGCAGGTGTAGGCCCCCAGCACCACCAGCACGCTGGTCCAGCTCCAGCCCCCCAGCGCCACCCCCTGGCGGTGGAAGAGCCACAGCACCATCAGGCTGCCGGCCAGGTTGCCCGCCATCGCCAGCAGCTCGATCAGGGCATTGAGCTGGTATTCCAGCTGGGTGGCCAGGGCCGTGCCCCAGAAGCGGCGCAGGGTGATGAGGTAGCGCATCAGGCCCCCATGGCCGAATAGCGCCGCACCCCGGCCCGCCAGAGCAGCACCAGCAGGGGCAGGAGCACCCCGATCCACAGGGCCATGGCCGCGAAGCCGCCGGCCAGGGCGAAGGGCTGGCCCTCACCCATCGGCGTGCCGGCCAGCAGCTGGGCGGGAAAGCCGATCAGATAGGGGAACGGGGTGTGCAGGGCCAGCCGGCGCAGCTCGGGTGGAAAGGCCTGCAGCGGTGCCACCAGCCCGGAGAGAAACACATAGGGCACATACAGCAGCCGCTCCAGGGCGCTGGCCCGCTCGCTCCAGAAGCAGAGGGTGGCGATCAGGCTCTGCAGCAGGAAGTTGATCGCGAACGCCAGCCCCACCGCCATCACGCCGAGCACCACCCTGGCCGGGCCCGGCCAGGCGAAGGTGTGGGGCTGGAGCAGGACGAAGCCCGAGGCGATCAGCAGCACGAACGGCAGGCGGGTGGCCTGCTCCGCCTGGTGGGCCGCCACGTAGCGCCAGAGCGGGTGCAGGGGCTGCAGCAGGTAGGGGGAGAGGCGGCCCTGCAGGGCGTCCTCCTCGAACTGCCACACCACCCACACCACGCTGAACTGGCGTGCCACGAAGGCGCAGAGGAAGTAGCGGCCGAGTTCGGCGGGGCTGAGCCCCAGCTGCAGGACGGCGCCGCCGGCACCCTCGCCGGCACCGGCGGCGCTCCACAGGCCGAGCATGATGAACGGGAGCACCCCCGACAGCGCCCAGAGGGCGATCTCGGCCCGGTATTCGGCCATGTAGGCGAACTGCACGGTCCACAGCGTGCGCGCCACCCGCAGCGGGGGGAACAGCCTCACCGGGGCGCCGGCTCCAGCGAGCCCTGGCGGAACAGGCGGCCGATCAGCTCCTCGATCGGCGGATCGCTCACCTCCAGGTCCACCACCGGCAGGTCCGCCAGCAGCGCGTTCACCGTGGCGGTGAGGCGTTCGCGGGGGATCAGCAGCCTCACCTCGCAGCCCTCCAGCCTCTCGATCTCGCCGTAGGCCCCCAGCTGGTCGGCGGGCAGCGGCGTGGCCAGCTCCAGGCGCACCTGGCGCCAGGGGGCGAGCCGCTCGCTCAGCGCGGCCAGGGCGCCGTCGTGAAACAGCCGCCCCTGATGGATCAGCAGCACCCGCGGGCAGAGGGCGGTGATGTCGGCCATGTAGTGGCTCGTGAGCAGCACGGTGGCTCCTGTCTGGCGGTTGTAGTCGGCCAGGAACCGGCGCACCCGGGCCTGGGCGTTCACATCCAGCCCCAGGGTGGGCTCATCGAGGAACAGCACCCGCGGCCGGTGCAGCAGGGCCGCCAGCAGCTCCGCCTTCATCCGCTGCCCCAGCGACAGCTTGCGCACCGGCCGGGTGAGCTCCTCGCCCAGGTCCAGCATCTCGGCCAGCTCGGCGATGCGCCGCCGGGCCTCGCGGTCGTCGATGCCGTAGACGGCGGCATTGACGCGCAGGGAATCGAGGGGCGGCAGATCCCAGATCAGCTGCTGCTTCTGCCCCATCACCAGGGTGATGGCCTCCAGGAACGGGCGTTCCCGCCGGAAGGGCCGGTGCCCGGCCACCACCAGCTCGCCGCCGCTGGGATGGATCAGGCCGGTGAGCAGCTTGAGGGTGGTGGTCTTGCCGGCGCCGTTGGGGCCGAGGAAGCCCACCACCTCGCCGGCTTCGATGCTGAAGCTCACGTCCCGCACCGCCTCGATGGAACGCCAGCGGCGCCGCACCAGATGGCGGAGCGTGCCGGCCAGGCCGGGCTGCTTGTCGGCCACGCGGAAGGTCTTGCGCAGACCCCGGGCCATCACGATCGCCATCGCCGCACCCTATCCATAGAGTTGACGGCCTGGCCCAGGCTTCGATGCACGCCCTCTCCCTGCCCACCTGGTGGATCCACATCACCTCGGTGCTCGAGTGGGTGGTGGCCATGGCCGCGGTGCAGCGCCTGGCCGCTGCGCGGCGCGAGGGAGCCTGGCGCTGGCTGGCGCTGGCCATGCTGCCGGCCCTGGTGAGCGCCATGTGCGCCTGCACCTGGCACCTGTTCGACAACCCCGCCGAGCTGCGGGGCCTGGTGGTGCTGCAGGCCGGGCTCACCACCGCGGGCAATGGGGCCCTGGCCCTGGCAGCCCTTCACATCCTGCGGCGCCAGCGCGCGACCGCCGGGGCAGCGGTGGCGGAGGCCACCGGTGGCTGAGGGCGACGTCGGCCTGCAGCTGCTGTCGCGCCTGGGGAGCATCGACCCGACGCCCTTCTTCGTGCTCTCGCTGCTGCCCTACCTGGCCTTCCTGTGGCTGGCGGGGCGGATCGCGGGCTTCCCCGTGCTGGCCCTGCGCGGCTTCCAGCTCACCCTGGTGTTCGTGGCCGTCACCATCGCCGCCTCGATCGTGGCCCTGCAGACCACGGGCCGGCAGCTGGCGGATGTGGACCTGCTGCACGGGGGCGCCGAGGCCTTCCTCACCCTGGCCAACCTGCTGGTGGCGGTGGGCTTCATCCGGGCTCTGGGACGGGCTCTGGGAGATGGCGACGGACCCTGAGCTGGCTCGGGAGCCGGGGATGAACAACTCTTACGCGGGGTGAGCGCCGAGCCGCGGCACCCCGGAAGATGGGGCGTCCGGCTTGTGCTCCATGTCCGCTCCGCTCCTGGTCCTGCCCCTGGCCGTGGCCCCCGCCACCATCACCTGGTCGCCGAAGGTCGCCCTGGTGATGATCGTGTGCAATGTGATCGCCATCGCCATCGGCAAGGCCACCATCAAGCAGCCCAACGTGGGCCTGCAGCTGCCCAACTCAGCCCTGTTCGGCGGCCTCAGCCACGGCGCCATGCTCGGCACCCTCAGCCTCGGCCACATCCTCGGCATCGGCGCCATCCTCGGCCTGGCGTCCCGCGGCGTGGTCTGAGCGCCTGAGCCGAACCGCCGGATGCAACCATCCGGCGGTTGTCCACATCCCTGATCAGATCCTGATTCAGACGCCGGTTCAGACGCCGACGGGCTCGGCGGCTGACCGCGTGCGCAGTGCCTGGCCGAAGTGGCTGCTGATCCGGCCGGCCATCTGCACAGGTGTGAGGCCAAGGGCCTCCCTGCTCTGGGCCGGGCTGGCATGGTCCACGAGCACATCGGGGATGCCGATGCGCAGCACCGGCACCAGCACGCCGTGGTCGTTGAGGCTCTCCACCACGGCGCCGCCGAAACCGCCGGCCAGGGCCCCCTCCTCCATGGTCACCACCCGGCCGATGCGGCGGGCCATCGGCACGATCAGGGCCTCATCGAGGGGACGCAGGAAGCGGGCGTTGATCACCGCCGCCCGCAGCCCCTGTTCCTGCAGCAGCCCTGCCGTGGCCAGGGCCGGATGCACCATGGCCCCGTAGGCCACGATCAGCAGGTCATCGCCGTCGGTGAGCAGCTCGCCGCGACCGATCTGCAGCGGTTCGAAGCCCTCCTCCGCCAGAGGCACCCCCTCACCCTCGCCGCGGGGGATGCGCAGGGCACAGGGACCGTCGTGCTGGATGGCGGTCACCAGCATCCGCTGCAGTTCGGCCTCGTCCCTGGGCGCCATCACCGTGAAGTTGGGCACGGCCCGCAGGTAGCTGATGTCGTACTGGCCCTGGTGGGTGGGGCCATCGGCCCCGACGACCCCGGCCCGGTCCATCACGAAGGTGACCGGCAGCTTCTGGATGCCCACATCGTGGATGAGCTGGTCGTAGGCCCGCTGCAGGAAGGTGCTGTAGATCGCCACCACCGGCCTGAGGCCCTCGCAGGCCATGCCGGCCGCCATGGTCACGGCGTGCTGCTCGGCGATGCCCACATCGAAGTACTGATCCGGCAGTGCCTTCTCCAGCAGGTCGAGACCGGTGCCGGTGGCCATCGCCGCGGTGATGCCCACCACGGTGGGGTCCTGCTCGCACAGCTTCACCAGGGTCTGGCCGAACACCTTGCTGTAGCTGGGCGGCTTGGGCTTGCTGGAGGGGTAGGCCTTGCCGGTGGTCAGATCGAAGGCGCCCTGGGCGTGGTAGCCCACCTGGTCGGCTTCGGCGTAGGGATACCCCTTGCCCTTGGTGGTGGCCACATGCACCAGCACCGGCCCGTCGTGGGCGTGGGCCTGCTGGAACACCTTCACCATGCCGGCGATGTCGTGGCCATCGATCGGCCCCATGTAGGTGAAGCCCAGCTCCTCGAACACGGCCCCCACCTTCGGCACCGCCAGGCGCTTCATGCTCTCCTTGAGGTTCTTGAGCTCGGTGGGCAGCTCGCCGTGCATGAACGGCAGGTGCTTGATCGCCTCCTCCGCGTTGTCCTGCAGGAACTGCAGCGGCGGGCTGTGCCGCATGCGGTTGAGATGGGTGGAGAGGGCCCCCACCGGCGGACTGATCGACATGTCGTTGTCGTTCAGGACCACCAGCAGCCTGGTGTGGGGCAGGTGTCCGGCATGGTTGATGGCCTCCAGGGCCATGCCGCCGGTGAGGGCGCCGTCGCCGATCACCGCCACACACTTGAAGGTCTCACCGCGGCGGTCGCGGGCCAGGGCCATGCCCAGGGCCGCCGAGATCGAGGTGCTGGCATGGCCGGCGCCGAAGTGGTCGAAGCGGCTCTCGCTGCGCTTGAGATAGCCGGCCACGCCGCCCTGCTGGCGCAGGCTGTCGAAATTGTGGTACCGGCCGGTGATCAGCTTGTGGGGATAGGCCTGGTGCCCCACGTCCCACACAACCTTGTCGTGGTCGAGATCGAGGGTCTGGTAGAGGGCCAGGGTCAGCTCCACCACCCCGAGCCCGGGCCCCAGGTGGCCGCCGCTGGTGCTCACCACCTCCAGGTGGCGCTCGCGGATCTGGCGGGCGATCGCTTCGAGTTCGGTGACGCTGAGGCCGTGCAGTTGGTTGGGGTGGCTCAGCTCGCTGAGATGCATCACGACCCTTGAAGTGATGTGCAATCTAGGGGTTGCTTCCGGGCCACCGGTACCGATTGCGACACTGGGCCCCATGAGCAAGCCTCCCGCCGGCGACGGCTACCTCCAGCGGATCCTGCGTGCGCGGGTCTATGACGTGGCGATCGAGTCGCCCCTCGATGAGGCGCCCAACCTCTCGGCCCGCCTGTGCAACCGGGTGCTGCTCAAGCGCGAGGACCTGCAGCCGGTGTTCAGCTTCAAGCTGCGCGGCGCCTACAACAAGATGGTGGGCCTCAGCCCGGCGGAGCTGGAGCGGGGCGTGATCGCCGCCAGCGCCGGCAATCATGCCCAGGGGGTGGCCCTCGGCGCCCCGCGCCGCGGCTGCCGG
>JBFLKL010000125.1:0-10125 GCA_040883175.1 Synechococcaceae cyanobacterium
GAACGGCGGCTTCCGCGATGAGTTGGGCGAGCCGCTGCAGCGCTGCCTCAAGAGCGTGGAGGCGATCGGCGCCGAGCTGCAGGCGGCGGTGCCCCGCGAGGTGTTCGCCGGCCGCACCATCGCCGAGCTGCAGCAGCTCACCTCAGCCGAATGCGACCGGCTGGGCCGACTCGACCGGCCCCTGATCCGCCGCGCCGGCAGCGAGCACTACACGCCGATCGGCTGGGAGGAGGTGCACGCCCTCACCGCCGCGGCCTTCCGCAGCCCGCCGCCCGAGCGGGTGGCCTCCTACAGCTCCGGCCGCTCCTCCAACGAGGCCGCTTACCTGCTGCAGCTGCTGCTGCGCGCCCTGGGCACCAACAACCTGGCCGACTGCTCCGATCTCTGCCACGCCCCCTCCACCATCGGCCTCAGCCGGGTGTTCGGCAGCGGCACCTCGATGGTGAACCTGGAGAGCCTCCAGCACGCCGATGGCGTGGTGCTGGTGGGCTCCAACGCGCCGGCCAATCACCCGCGCCTGATGAACGAGCTGATCCGCCTGCGCCAGCGCGGCGGCACGGTGATCGTGATCAACCCGGTGCTGGAGGCCGGGCTGCTGAAGTTCGGCTCGCCCGCCTTCCCGGTGCGCTCCATGCTCGGCGGCGGCAGTGAGATCGCCTCGCTGTTCCTGCAGCCCATCCCCGGCTCCGACACCGCGGTGTTTCTGGGCCTGCAGAAGGCGCTGCTGGAGCGCGGCGCCGTCGCCTGGGAGTTCCTGAAGGCCCACAGCGAGGGCTGGCAGGAGCTGATCGCCCAGATCGAGAGCACCGGCTGGGAGGCGATCACCGCCTGCTGTGGCCTCAGCCGCGAGGAGCTGGAGCACACCGCCGCCCGCCTCGCCGCCTGCCGTGCCGTGGTGTTCGCCTGGGCCATGGGCATCACCCACCACGCCAACGGCACCACCAACGTGCAGGCGATCGCCAACACCGCCGTGCTCAGCGGCAACGTGGCCCGGCCGGGGGCGGGGACGATGCCGATCCGCGGCCACTCCAACGTGCAGGGCTTCGGCTCGATGGGGGTGACGGTGCACCTGCGCGAACCGATGCGCCTGGCCCTCGAGCAGCTGCTCGGTCGGCCCCTCAGCCGCGTTCCCGGCTACGACACCCGCGCCCTGATCGAGGCCGCCGACCGCGGCGCCGTGGAGACGCTGCTGTGCCTGGGCGGCAACCTGTTCGGCGCCAATCCCGACAGCGCCCAGGCCCGCCGCGCCCTCGGCCGCATCGACACGATCGCCTACCTGGCCACCAAGCCCAACACCGGCCACTTCCACGGCCTGGCGGCCCGCCACACCCTGCTGCTGCCGGTGTTCAACCGCTTCGAGACGCCCCACCGCACCACGGTGGAATCGGGCAACAACTGGGTGCGGCTCAACGAGCCCGGCAGCACCCACCTGCGCAGCGGCCAGCTGATCAGCGAGGTGGCCTTCCTGGCCGAGCTGGCCCACCGCCTGCACGGCGACTCCCCGATCGACTGGCGGCGTCTGCAGGATCCCGTCTATGTGCGCGAGCTGATCGCCCGCACCGTGCCCGGCTACGAGGCCATGGCCGGCATCGACACGAGCCGGCGGGAGTTCGAGGTGGCCGGCCGGGTGTTCCACGAACCCCGCTTCGCCACCCCCAGCGGCCGCGCCCGGCTGGCGGTCACGCCTCTGCCGGATCTCACCCTGCCCGATGCCGGGCACTTCGGCGGACTGGCGCCGGATGAGCGGGGCCTGGTGCTCAGCCTGATCACCGCCCGCAGCTACGGCCAGCACAACACCGTCGTCTACAAGAACGGCGACCGGTACCGCGGCATGCCGCACCGCCACACGCTGCTGATCAACCCGGAGGATCTGGCCGCCAGCGGCCTGGCCGCCCACCAGCGGGTGACCGTGCAGGGGGAGGCGGGCGCGCTGGAGGGGATCGAGCTGATCCCCGGCTCGATCCGCCGCGGCGCGGCGTTGATGTTCTACCCGGAAGCGAATGTGCTGATGCGGGCCGTGAGTGACCCCCAGAGCGGCACGCCGGCCTTCAAGCGGGTGCCGGTGCTGGTGCGCGGGCGCTGAGGCCGGCGGCCTGATTCGTAGCAATCGGCACCCGGGAGGGGCGGTGCCCCATCGACAGTGCCCAGCAGCCCAGTGGCGGACCGGAGTGATGGCGATCGAGCTGGTGGGGCACGTGCAGGCACTCTGGCGCTACCCGGTGAAATCCATGCTGGGCGAACGGCTGGAGCGGCTGGAGGTGGAGCCCCGCGGTGTGGTGGGCGACCGCGGCTATGCCCTCTGGGATCCCGCGACCCGGCGGGTGGCCAGCGCCAAGAACCCGCGCCGCTGGGCCGATCTGCTGGCCTACAGCGCCCGTTATCTGGACGACCCCCGCCCCGGTGAGCCTCTGCCGCCGGTGGCGGTCCATGGTCCGCTGGCCGGCCCCGACTCCGCGCCCATCACGCTGCGCAGTGACGACCCCGCCCTGGTGGCGCGGCTGACGGAGCGGCTGGGGCGCAGCGTGTTCCTGCTGGATCAGGCGCCGGCGGGCGCCAGCCTTGATCAGTACTGGCCGGAGGTGGAGGGGCGCGCCTTCCAGAACGTGACCAACGAACTGGTGCTGCCCGAGGGCACGTTCTTCGACGCCTGCCCGATCCATGCCATCAGCACCGCCACGCTGGCCACCCTGCGCCGGCTCGAACCCGAGCTCGATTTCGCCGTGGAGCGCTTCCGCCCCAACCTGCTGATCGAACCCGTCGGGACGTCTGAGGGGACCGTGGAGGGCTTCGTGGAGGAGCGCTGGGAGGGTGGCACCCTGGCCATCGGCGAGAGCCTGGTGCTGCGGGTGGACGGCGGCTGCCCCCGCTGCGTGATCACCACCCTGGCCCAGGGGGATCTGCCGCAAGCCCTTGAGATCCTGCGCGCCACCGCCCGCCACAACCGGGTCACCGCCGGCATCCGCCTGAGCGTGGAGCAACCCGGCCCGCTGGCGGTGGGCGATCCGGTGCGCTGGTCAGCCGCCGCTCCAGGGGATGGATCCTGCTCCTGAGGCAGTGCCGCACTTCATGTCAGCCCTGCAGCAGCAACAGCGCCTCGCGGGGGATCACCAGCTCCAGTCCGCCGTGGTGGTGGCGCAGCTCCTGCCATTCCCAGGCGCGCAGTTCCACCTGGATCGTCTCCACCGGCGTCTTCTCCGGCCCCTGCAGCGGCGTGGAGTTTGATGCTCCATCCACCAGCACGTAGGCGCTCACCTGCAGTCCGCCTTCGCTCAGCCGGGTCAGACGGCAGGGACGCACGATCGGATCGCCGCTGCCGCCGGATCCGGTCGCCGGCCGCAGGCGCAGGTGGTTGGCCCTCAGGCCGAGCCAGCTCGCCTGGCCGGCGCCGTCCTGCTCCGGCAGATCGATCGCCAGCCCCCAGCGTGTCGCCAGCGCCTGCCCGGGCGCCTGCCGCACGATCGGGCTGAGGTTCTTGCAGCCGGTGAGCCGGGCCACCGCCAGGTTGCGTGGCTGCCGGAACAGCTCGCGCGTCGGCCCATGGGCCAGCAGGCGGCCGCCGTCGATCACCAGCAGCTCATCGCTGAGCCGGTGGGCTTCATCGATGTCGTGGGTCACCAGCAGCATCGGCGTGCCGGTGCTCTGCTGCAGATCGGCGATCCACTGCTGCAGCCGGCGGCGGCGGAAGCTGTCCTGGGCGCTGAGCGGCTCATCGAGCAACAGCAGATCGGGCCGCACCACCAGGGCCCGGGCCAGCGCCACCCGCTGGCACTGGCCCCCCGAGAGCTGGTGGGGCCAATGGCCGGCGTGCCGGCTCAGGCCCACGGCCGCCAGCATCCCCTCCACGCGGGCGCGGCGCTGCTCCCGGCTCAGGTGCGCCAGGCCGAAGCCCACATTGGCCGCCACCGTGAGATGGGGGAACAGGGCGTGGTGCTGGAACACCATCGCGATCCGGCGACGCTGGGGCGGCACCCAGATCCCGCGCTCACTGTCGGCCAGCCGTCGCCCGGCCAGCAGGATCCGGCCCCGCCGCGGCCGCTCCAGGCCGGCGATGGCGCGCAGCAGCACACTCTTGCCGGCTCCGGAGGGGCCCAGCACCGCCAGGCGGGCCGCGCGGCTGCGCCAGGCCAGCGCCAGCCTGAAGTCGCCCCGTTCCAGCGCCAACGCCACCTCCAGCGCCAGCTCCAGCGGCGCCTCCTGCAGCGGCACGGGAGCTGGCACGGGAGGCGGCTGCGCGGCCTCACTGGCGCCGCAGGGCAGGGCTGACGCCACGGCGAGCTCCCCATCGGCATCGGAGTGGGTCGCGTGGCCGCGGCGCCGCGCGCCCGGCTGGTTGAACAGCTCCACCAGGGCCAGGCAGCCGCCATTGAGCAGCAGCACCACAGCCGTGAGCCGCCAGGCCAGCGGCAGTTCACCGGTCTCCACCGCGCTGTAGATCGCCAGGGGCAGGGTCTGGGTGCGGCCGGGAATGTTGCCGGCGAGCATCATCGTGGTGCCGAACTCCCCCAGGGCCCGCGCGAAGCTGAGGCTCAGGCCGGCCAGCAGCCCCGGCCGGATCAGGGGCAGGGTGATGCGCCGGAACACCCGCGCCGGGCTGGCCCCCAGGCCAAGGGCCACGGCCTCCAGGGCTGGATCGAGCTGGTCGAGGGAGGCCAGCAGGCTGCGGTAGAGCAGCGGGAAGGCCACCACCGCCGCGCTGATCACCGTGGCGCTCCAGCTGAACACCACGCTGATGCCGAGCCGCTCCAGCGGCTGCCCCAGCGGTCCCTGGGGGCCCAGCAGCTGCAGCAGCAGAAACCCCAGCACGGTGGGGGGCAGCACCAGGGGACTGAGCAGCAGCAGATCCGCCAGGGTGCGGCGCTGGCCCTGCCAGCGGCGCACCAGCAGGGCGGCGGCCAGCGCCAGCGGCGTGAGCAGCAGCACCGCCAGCACCGCCGCCCGCAGCGACAGCAGCAGGGCGGTGGAGGCGTGGGACATCGATCCGCTCTCAGCGCCCGGCCGGCAGGGGCGCGAAGCCGGCCCGGGTCAGGGCACTCTGGGCTGGCGGGCCTGCCAGCGCATCGAGATAGGCCCGGGCCAGGCCGGGCTGGCGGCTGCTGCGGATCACGGCGCCGCTGTAGAGGATCGGGCCGTGGCTTGCCGGCGGCGCGGTGGCGCTGATGCGCAGGTTTGGCACGCCGGACGCATCGCTGCGGTACACCAGGCCGGCATCGGCACTGCCGCTGGCCACCGCGGCGGCCACGGCGCGCACCGAGGGCAGCGGCACCAGCTTGGGCTGAACCGCGCCCGTGAGCTTGAAGTGGTGCAGCACCTGGCGGGCGTAGTCACCGGCGGGCACGGCGCTGTCGCCGATGGCGATGCGGCGCAGGCGGGGGCTGGCAAGGTCGGCGAAGCCGAGCGGGCCGGCGCGGCCCGCCGGCACCACCAGCACCAGCCGGTTGCCGATCAGGTTGCGCCGCGTGCCCGGCAGCAGCAGGCCGGCCCGCTCCAGGGCATCCATCTGCCGGGCCCCGGCGGAGATGAACACATCCACCGGTGCCCCCTGCTCGATCTGGCGCTGCAGCGTGCCGGAGCCGGCCAGGTTGAGCTGGGGGCTGGCCGCCCGCCGGCTGCGGGCGAAGCCTGGCCCGATGCCCTTGAGCACGTCGGACAGGCTCACCGCCGCGCTCACCAGCAGGGGCTGGCTCGCCGCCGGCCGCTGGGCCGGGGGGGCGCCGCCGCGCCCGCCGCTGCCGTGCAGGATCAGCGCCATGGCCGCCAGCAGCAGGCCGGCGCTGCTGCGTCGCCGGCTCCAGGGCATGGGGGCGACTCCCGGACACCGCCTCCGCAAGGTAGGGCTGGTTGGCGGCGGGCCTGCCTGCTGCCGGCCGCGCCTTCACCCCCCCAGATAGGCCATTTCGGCGTGGCGGCTCGTTTCCGGCTGCTGCGGTGTGCTTGCCCGCCACATCTGCTGCCGCTCCTCGCTGTAGCGGTCCTGCCGCTGCCGCCAGCGATCGGCCAGGGCCTGGCGCAGGCCCGCCGGATCGGTCCGCGGCTGCAGCCAGGGGCGCAGGTCGAGGCCGCTGCCGGGGGCGGCGAACAGGCAGGTGTAGGCGATGCCGTCGGCCGTGACGCGCAGGCGGTTGCAGTCGCCGCAGAAGGGGGCACTCACGGAGGCCACCACCGCCAGATGACCACTGCCGCCACCGGCGCAGCCATCCCGGTAGCGCCAGCGGCTGGCGGTGCCGTGGGCGCCGCGGCCCCGGGGTTCGAGGGGCCAGCGGCGGCCGATCCGCTCCACCATCTCGGCGGCGCTCAGCACCGTCTCGGGCCGCCAGCCGTTGCGGGTGCCCACGTCCATGAACTCGATCAGGCGCAGCTCCAGGCCCCGTTCACGCGCCAGGGCCGCCAGGGGCAGCAGCTGGTCGTCGTTGACGCCGCGCTGGATCACGGCGTTGAGCTTCAGCTCACCCCTGCCCGGATCGAAGCCTGCGGCACGGGCGTGCTCGATCGCGGCCAGCACCTTCGCCAGCAGCACCTGCCCCCGCCGCGTCCGCTCCCCGGGATCCGCACCGCCGGCCCCGGCCATCCGGCCCACGGTCTCTCCCGTGGTGCCATCGAGGCTGAGGGTGATCCTGTTCAGGCCGGCAACGCGCAGGGCCCGGGCCCGCTCCGCGCTCAGCAGCACGCCGTTGCTGGTGAGCGCGATCTCCCGCAGACCCCGCTGCCGCAGTGGCCCCGCGGCGGTGATCAGCGCCTCCAGGCCGTCATGCAGCAGCGGTTCGCCGCCGGTGAGCCGCAGGCTGCCCGCGCCCAGGGCCACCGCGGCCTCGATCACCGCCAGGCGCTGGGGGAGGGTGAGCAGTCCCGGGGGCTCCACGCCATCGGGAAGGCAGTAGGGGCAGGCCAGGTTGCAGCGGGCCGTGAGCGAGAGCCGCAGCACCCCCAGCGGCCTGCCGAGGCGGTCGAGGGGGGGGACCCTGGTCATCGGCGCACGCTATGGCGTGGCGGTGGTGGCTGGGTGCTCGGACCGCAGTCAGCATGGAAGGGCTGGCACCGCTCCATGCACCACCACGATCTCCAGCCCTGGCGGCACGCGCACGACTTCCGCGAGGACCGGAGCCGCGCGGAGCGGAACACCCGCATCGTGATGCTGCTCACCGCGGTCACGATGGCGGCCGAGATCGTGGCCGGCAGTGTCTACGGCTCCATGGCCCTGCTGGCCGATGGCTGGCACATGGCCACCCACGTGGCCGCCTTCGGCATCACGATCGTCGCCTATCGCTATGAGCGCCGGCATGCCGGCGATCCGCGCTTCAGCTTCGGCACCGGCAAGGTGGGCGTGCTGGGTGGCTACACCAGCGCCGTGGCCCTCGGTGTGGTGGCTGCGCTGATGGCGCTGGAGTCGCTGGAGCGTTTCGTGCTGCCCCAGGCGATTCAGTTCGATGAGGCCATCGCGGTGGCGGCGATCGGACTGCTGGTGAACGTGATCAGTGCCCTGCTGCTGCGTGATCACGATGACCACGCCCACGGGACGGGCCACAGCCACACCCATCACCATCCCCATCAGCAGGACCAGAATCTCCGCGCCGCCTATGTGCACGTGCTCGCCGACGCGCTCACGTCGGTGCTGGCGATCGTGGCGCTCACGGCCGGCAGGGTGCTGGGCTGGATCTGGCTGGATGCGCTGATGGGCCTCGTCGGTGCCGCCGTGATCGCGAAGTGGGCCTGGGGCCTGTTGCGGGACACGGGCGTGATCCTGCTCGACGGCTCGGTGAGCGGATCGATCAGGCGCGCCATCACCGAGGCCCTGGAGACCGACCGCGACACCCGCATCAGTGATCTGCACGTGTGGCACATCACCCCCAGCCGCCTGGCGGCCGCGATCGCTGTGGTGACCCACGAACCGCAGGAGCCGGCTCACTACAAGGCCCTGCTGCAGGACATCCCTGGGCTGGTGCACATGACAGTGGAGGTGAACCCCTGCCGCGGCGCGTCGTGCCTGGGCGTCGCCGCCCGTTCACGAGCCCGCGCCGCCTCCGGCCCCGGCCTTGTCTGAGCGTCAGATGGGCTCGGTTCCGGCGACCGGTCGCGGCGTCTGATCGCCCCGGGTCTCGAGCTCCTGCGGCTCGTTCACGTTGCGGAGCGCCTGCGGATCAAGGGGCACCGGCCTGCAGCACCGGGTGGCCAGCCAGCGCTGCAGGCCCCGCTCGCCCCGGCCCACGGCTTCGGCCAGGTGCGCGCGCATGGAGGCGCTGCTCGGGTAGACGCCAAGCAGCGGCTGCAGGCGCTGCCCGTCGTGGGCCAGATGGATCGCCGCCTTGGCCTCCGCCGCCTCGGCCACCATCGCCGCCGCTCCGTCGCCGTCAGCCGCGCTCACCAGGGCCAGCAGCGTTTCCAGGCTGAGCCAGGGCATGTCCACCGGGCAGAGCAGCAGGCGGCTCTGCGGGTGCTGCTCCATCAGGCGGTGCAGAGCCAGCAGGGGCCCCTCCCAGGGTGGGGGCTCGCGGATGCTGGTGATCGGAGCCGCGGATGCGCACCCCTGCGCCTCTGCAAGCCGCTCCGCCAGCCGTTGCGCCAGCTCCAGGTGTGCGGTGTGCCGGCTCAGCAGGGTGACCGGCGTCTCCAGCTGGACCAGCAGTGCCAGTGTGCGTTCCAGCCAGGTGCCGCCTTCGGGATGGGGCAGCAGCGCCTTGTCGCGCCCCATGCGCCGGCTGCCGCCGCCGCTGAGCAGGCAGCAGCGCAGCGGTGCGGCTTCAGCACGGCGCTGGGGGGCTGGCTGCCCGCCGAGGCTCATGCCTGCAGCAGGCCGAACTCAGCCAGGGCCCGCGGCAGGTTGCGGTGTTCGTGGCCGGGGTGGCTGAGTTTCACGAGGGCGAAGCGCTGCAGCTCATCCAGAGCGCGCCAGTCGTCGGCGCTCACGCTCATGCCCAGCTGGGCGCAGGAAGCGGCCAGCACCTCCGGCAGCTGCCCGGCCTGCTGCCAGGGTTCGCCTGCCGGCCGCGGCAGCTCCCTGGCCTGGCCGGCGCTGAGGGCGGCGGTGCGCTGCAGCAGGTGAGCCCGCAGGGCTTCGATGGCGGCGGGATCATCACACCAGGCCAGCAGGTCGCCCCGCTCGCTCTCGCCGAGTTCGCTCCAGTGCTGGAGCTTGAGCTTCACCCCGGCCAGATCGAGCTTGCGCCGCACCGCCATCGGAATGCAGCGCAGATCGGCGGTGAAGTCGGCCTCGAAGCCGAAGCAGGTGCTGGCGAGGGAGGGGCCCAGGGGAACAGCGCGGCGACAGGGATCTCAAGTCTGGCGGCCCCAGGCGACGCCGAGGAGCCCTGCGCTCGGTAGCGACCGCCACTGTTGCCGGGCGGATCGGCTTGGTCGAATGCTCCGACGATGGCAGGGGGCGGTTGCCTCGCGATGGCAGCACAGACCCCTTCAGTCCCAAGCTCGCCCGCCCCGAGCTCTCCGGAAGCCGCCACTCCGGCCACCACTCCAGCCACAGCCGCCGTTCCTGTGGCCGCCCGGGCCCAGTGCCCCTACTGCGGCGTGGGCTGCGGCCTTGAGCTGAAGCCGCCCCCCGATCCCGCCCCGGCTCCTGCCATCCCTGCGCCCGATGGCCAGTGGACCGCCCGTGGCGACCGGCACCACCCCTCGTCGCTGGGCCAGGTGTGCGTGAAGGGCGCCACCGTGGGCGAGACCCTGCAACACAACCGGCTCACCACGCCCCTGTGGCGTGCCCGCACCGACCAGGCCTTCACGCCGATCAGCTGGGAGCGGGCCTTCACCCTGCTGGTGGAGCGCATCCGGACCACCCTCGCCACCAAGGGGCCCCAGGCCCTGGCCATCTACGGCTCCGGCCAGATGCTGTGCGAGGACTACTACGTGGCCAACAAGCTGCTCAAGGGGTTCCTGGGCAGCAACAACTTCGACAGCAATTCGCGCCTGTGCATGAGCTCGGCGGTGGCGGGCTACGCCCGCAGCCTCGGCTCCGACGGTCCCCCCTGCTGCTACGACGACCTCGACCTGGCCGATCTGGTGCTGCTGATCGGCACCAACACGGCCGAGTGCCACCCGGTGCTGTTCCAGCGCCTGCTCAAGCGCAAGCGCAAACAGCCCGATGGGCTGCGCATCGTGGTGGTGGATCCACGCGCCACCGCC
>JBFLKL010000126.1:0-6216 GCA_040883175.1 Synechococcaceae cyanobacterium
AGCAGCAGGGGCTCGCTGGCTTCCTGCCAGTCGATCGGCAGCGCCAGCAGCTGCTCATAGGTCAGCCGGCCGGCCCGTTCACCCTCGTCCTTCCACACCCGGTAGAGCACCTCCATGCGCGTGATGAAACAGGCGGTGCAACGCACAGGGGCCTCCAGTGCCTGCTCAACCCGATCGGCACCGGGCTCGTCATCGCGCAGGGTGAGCAGGGCCGTCGTGTCGAGACAGAACCGCGTCATCAAGCCTCCAGGGCAGCCTCAGCCAGGCGATCGGCCAGCAGGCGCTGGGTTGTGCCCCCCGTTTTCCCCTGGCCCCGAAAGGCCTTCACGGGCGATGCGGCAACGGGGATCACGCGAATCGAGCCGTCACCCTCCACGAGCCACTCCAGGCGCTGGGAGGGACCGAGCGAAAAGCGCTCGCGGATCGCGGCTGGGATCACGGTCTGGCCGCGGGAGGTGATCGTGCTTCGCATCGGCATCAGGGTGGATGGCCCACCTTGAATTACCTTTCAGCGTAGCCGGTAATTCACTGGCGGGCGGCACCGGTCAGCCCACTGCAGCCTGCGGCCGTAACGGTCCTGGAAGCGCACGATGTCGCACGATGTCGTCCTCGCCCAGGGAGGTCCCACCCAGCCCTTCCCGAGCAGCAGCTCCGCCGCTTCGCGCCGGGCCAGGGCCTGGCTTGACGATCGGAGCTTGGCCATCTCAGCGGCATGCTTCAGAGGCAGCATCCTGCAGTTGGCTCAGAGCCTGCCGGCTCAGGGGATCGGGTAGATCGCGGATCTGCAGGGTGGCCATCCGATCACATCCGCAAACCGCTTCTCCAGGCCAGGATCGCGAAACCGCGCCCGGCAGCGCCACAGGTCGTTCCAGACCGGCTTCCCGATCCAGCTGGGCTCGAGCGCCAGGAACTGCCGGCTGGGGTCGCGGGCGCAGGTGGTTGGAGCAGAGACATCAGTCAGTGGCGGGTGATCAGCCGGGCAATTCAGTACTGGGGCGAGCCGATGTCGCTTGATAGCGTGATAGCAACGACCGTATCCCTGAATTCAACCCCTCTGCTGCCGCGATTCAACGCCTCCGCTGCCGGGGGTGAGCGGCGGCCATGCAGGCGCGGCGGGAAGCGGACCGTTGCGGAAACCGGGACGCGCTGATCGACCACCAGCCACCCCCTGGGGCCCGCTGGGCACACCATGGGTGTGTCAGCTATGCCGGACGCGAGCGGGGCTCCAGCGTCTCAGGACGGCTGATTAAAGCAGCAGTCGCCGGTTTCGGGGGCCTCACCTGAACAGCCGCCGCAGCGCCATCAGGTCTAAGTTCCGCCAACTTCAGGTTGAGCTCCCCAGGGCTTCGCCTCCCCAGTACCCATGCGCGCGTCCATCTCGATTGCCCTGTTCACAGCCGGGGCGGTGGTCTGCCACAGCCTGCCGGTGCGAGCCATGCCGGGCCCCAGCATCAACCTGGTGCGCATCGATGGCGAAGGGGTCCAGCCCCTGCCCGACATCACCCGGGTGCTGCGCGAACTCGAGGCCGCCCAGACGGCTGCGGCTGCCCAGACCCCTGAGCCCTCACCGGTGCCCTCCCCTGCGCCGGCGCCGCTGCTGGCCCAGGCGATGGCGGAGGGGGTTGCCGGGCCGAACACCGGCATCTTCTTCCTGCCCTCCGGCGATGAGGATCTGCGCATCCGCCTCAGCGCGCCGCTGCCGGCCGGCACCTCCGGCGAGCTGCTGCTGCGCGTGCAGCGTTCCCCCTGGAAGGCCGCCACCAGCGGACCGGAGGCCGGCGAGATCGAGGAGCGCATCAACCTCACCTCCACCCAGGTGACCCTCAGCGCCGACCGCCGCTATCTGCAGATCAACCCGGAGCGAACCCTGCTCTCCGGCGAGGTGCTCACCGTGGATCTCAGCGCCCTGAGCGCGACCGCCCGGCCCGAAACACCGGTGCGCTTCGCCCTGCCCGACACCGCCTGTCTGTTCCAGGCGGGGGATCGGACCAAGGGGGACGACCAGAAGCCCGATGACGGCTCCCGGTCGGCGCTCCTGGGTGAGGAGGACGACGACGTGGTGTTCCTGCTCAGCGCCGGTGACGATCTGGAGATCAGCTTCACCAGGCCCCTGCCCAGCACCATCAGCGGCTCCCTGCTGCTCCGCGACCAGCCCGCCCCGGGCGGCAGCCAGGTGACCGGGCCCGCCGCCGGCGACGTGGTGGAGCGCATCTCTGTCACCTCCCCGCAGGTGTTCCGCTCCGAGGACGGTCTGTTCATGGCGATCACCCCCGAGAGCCGCCGAACCCTGGGCTGGATCACCACCGTGGATCTCTCGGAACTGAGCGCCGGCACCGATCCGGAAACCCCCGTGCGGTTCACCCTGGCGCGGCCGGCCTGCCCCATCGCCCGCCGGCGCGCCCCCTGCCCGATCGCCCCCCTGCCCGGCGCGAGCACGGCCGCGGCCGCCGCCACCCCCGGCTGGCTGGTGCCCGCCCTGGTCGGTCTGGTGATCATCGGCGTGGGTGCCGCGATCATCGCCGGCAGCGATGGCGACAGCGACGGCGGCGGCACGCCCTCCCGCTGATCCAGGCCCTGGGCGCCTCACCACCCAGGCCTCACCGCTCAGGCCTCGGGGTGAACGCCCAGCCGTTTCCTCAGGGACAGGATCTTGCGGCTGGTCAGCGACAGCACCGCCATGGCACCGAATGGCGCTGGCGCTGGCACCTCGCGGAACGTTCCGAACACTGGGAATCCGTCGTTTTCACTGTTCTCAGGCGAAATGATCGTGTTGTCCCCGGCGGGATTGAAGGACAGATCGATGCCCAGGAAATTGGTGGAATTGGGGATCGGAACAAACGTGTTGATCGTGTCAGGAACGGTGATCCGGTCATCGCAGGCTGTGCCTGATTGCTGAAACGGAGGACATGGGGGAGTGTTGGTGGTCTCCTCGATGACAATCGGAATCGGCACGATGGCCGTGGCTGCTGGATTGTCGAAGACCAGCTTGAGGTTGAACGTGATCCCCGAAATGGCACCGAAAATCGGCCGATTGATGTGGTCGAGCGTGGCCAGCTGGATGGGGCTCCCGATCACCACAGGGGTGTTGCTGACAGTTCCGGTCCAGCGCAGGCCGCTCGGGCCACCGAACCCGATGCCCCAGTTGACCCGGTAGCCGTCGAAGGCGCTGCCGCCAAGATCGGGATCGAGCTGGGTGCTGAGGGGAGCGGAGCCCGGGATGGGGTTGCTCCAGGCGGCCGCCCCATCGGCGAGGCTGTCGTCGCCGCCCGCGCTCACCAGCGTCAACGCGTGGGCCGGGGCGGCCATCAGGCAGGCCGACGCCCACGCCACAACCAATGGGCCAGCTCGCATCGCCTGACTGGATCGGGGAGGGTCAGAATAGGCAAAAGAATGAGAATGATTCCCTCCTCAGCCAACTCTCAGCGGGCTTTCAGGCCCCGGCGGTACGGTGCCCAGCTGCCCACCGCTCCAGCCCGGCCTTGACCCTGCGGCTCACCAACACCCTCTCCCGCCGGCTCGAAACCTTCCAGCCCCTCCAGCCGGGGCGGGTGAGCATCTACTGCTGCGGGGTCACCGTCTACGACCTCTGCCACCTCGGCCACGCCCGCAGCTACATCGTCTGGGACGTGCTGCGCCGCCACCTGATCTGGAGCGGCTACGCGGTGACCTTCGTGCAGAACTACACCGACATCGACGACAAGATCCTCAACCGGGCCGCCGCCGAGGGCAGCTCCATGGAGGCGGTGAGCGAGCGCAACATCGCCGCCTTCGTGGCCGACATGGCCCGCCTCAACATCCTCCCGGCCGACCGCATGCCCCGCGCCACCGGCTCCCTGGAGGCCATCCGCCGCCTGATCGGGGACCTGGAGGCCAGGGGAGCCGCCTACTCCACCGACGGCGATGTCTACTTCGCGGTGATGAAGCACGCCGGCTACGGCAAGCTCAGCGGCCGCGACCTGGCCGAGCAGCAGGAGGGGGCCAGCGGTCGCGTCAGCGATGCCGAGGAGGCGCGCAAGCGGCACCCGTTTGATTTCGCCCTCTGGAAGGGCGCCAAGCCGGGCGAACCCAGCTTCCCCTCACCCTGGGGGCCCGGCCGGCCGGGCTGGCACATCGAGTGCTCGGCGATGGTGCGCGAGGAACTCGGCGACACGATCGACATCCATCTCGGTGGTGCCGACCTGATCTTTCCCCACCACGAGAACGAGATCGCCCAGTCGGAGGCCGCCAGCGGCCGCGAGCTGGCGCGCTACTGGCTGCACAACGGCATGGTGAACGTGGGCGGCGAGAAGATGAGCAAATCGCTCGGCAACTTCACCACCATCCGCGCCCTGCTCGATTCCGGCGTCAGCCCGATGACGCTGCGGCTGTTCGTGCTCCAGGCCCACTACCGCAAGCCCCTCGATTTCACCGCCGCCGCGCTGGAGGCCGCCGCCACCGGCTGGAAGGGCCTCAACGCGGCGCTGGGAGTGGTGGCGCCCCCTGCCGCCGATCCCGCCGCCATCACCCCCGCCCGTCCCGCCAGCGACCCCGCCGGTCTGCCGGCCGATCTCGCCGCCGCCCGCCAGCGTTTCGCCGCGGCCATGGACGACGACCTCAACACCTCGGCCGCCCTGGCGGTGCTGTTCGAGCTGGCCCGGCCCCTGCGCGCCCTCGCCCACCGCCTCGAGCGCGGCGATCAGGCCGCCGCCGCCGAGGCCGCCGGCCCGGAGCTGCGCCGGCGCGCTGACCTGCTGGAGGAGCTGGCCGCCGTGCTCGGGCTGAAGCACGAGGTGTCCGCACCGCCGGGCGCGGGCAGCGAAGACGCCGGCGTTGATGCGGCCGCGATCGAAGCCCTGATCGCCGAGCGCCGCGCCGCCAAGGCCAGCCGCGACTTCGCCACCGCCGACCGCATCCGCGCCCAGCTCAAGCAGCAGGGCATCGAGCTGATCGACAAGCCGGGCGGCGTCACCGAGTGGCTGCGGGGGTGAGGGCCGCGGGGGCACGCATCCTGGCCAGATCAGCAGCAACCTGGCTAAGTTGAACCACGATGACGATCGGGGCCGGTCATGCAGGTCAACATGCTCGAGGCCAAAAACCAGCTCTCCCGCCTGGTGCGGGCGGCTCAGGCCGGCGAGGAGGTGGTGATCGCCCAGCGGGGCATCCCTGCCGTGAAGCTGGTGCCCATCGATGGTCCTCCGCCTGCACCGGACCCGATCCGCTGGCTGGAGTCCAACCCCCTGCCGGCCCACCTCAAGCGCAGCCACGCCGAAATCGAGGGCCAGATCCAGGCCGAGCGTCACAGCTGGGATTGATGGATCTGCTGTATGTGGACAGCTGCGTGCTGATCTACGCACTGGAAGAGGATCCATGCTTCGGAATCGCAGCAAGGCGAGGGCTGGCCGATGCGGTGGCACGGAACCAGGCCCTGGCGATCTCCCCCCTGGTGCAACTGGAATGCCTGGTGGGGCCTCTGGCTCGCCAGCAGAGCGAGCTGCTGCTGCGCTACCAGAACTGGCTACGGCACTTTCACTGGCTGGGCATCAACGACACCACCTTTTCAATGGCCACTGAGCTTCGTGCTCGCCACGGGCTGAAGACACCGGATGCGCTTCACCTGGCCACGGCCCTGCAGCACGGGTGCAGAGCCCTGATCAGCAACGACAAGCGCTTCGAGCGAGCCGAAGCTGACCTGGAGTCGATTGCACTCAGAACCACTGCCTGATATCACGCTTACAGCCCCGCTCACCCCCCCGGCCGCTGCTGATCCCGCATCAGCGTCTCGATCCTGCGGATGCGCCTGAGGGTGGTGGTCCACACCTCCAGCTGGAAGGCCCGGTCCTGATCCCCCGCCTCCACCACGCTGCGGCAGCTGGCCACCAGCGCCTCCAGATCGTCCCCCGCCTCGAATGCGTCCCAGAGCTGGCGCTCCAGCCGGGCCCGCTCGATGAAGTTCCAGCGCTGCAGAAAGGCGATCACAGCAGCTGAGGCCGGCGTCAGCCGCCGAGCCTAGGGTCAAACAGACCATCTGGTCATACCCACGGTGGGCCTGGCGCAAGCCAAGGCCGAGCTCTCCGCTCTGCTCGACGCCGTCGCGGCCGGCGACGAGGTGGTGATCACCCGGCGCGGCACGCCGGTGGCCAGGCTGGTGCGGGAGCTGCGGGATCAGGGATGAGGGCCCTGGCCGGGGCCTACGACGATCGGGCGCTGTGGGTGAGCCACTGGGTGCTGGTGAAGTTC
>JBFLKL010000127.1:0-7388 GCA_040883175.1 Synechococcaceae cyanobacterium
ACCGCCGCCGGTGGCGCCACCTCCTGCAGGCGGCCGGACGGTCGGGATGCGGCGTCGGGAAGCGGGCCAGCGGCTCTCCGCTCGCGGCTGAGGCGGGAGCAGCCGGCCGGAGCCAGCAACAGCAACAGCAGGACCCCGCCGACCAGCCTCCGTAGAAGTCCACGCCATCGTTCACCGGCGCCGCCGGCCCGTACCACCCGCACCCGCACCCGTCCCGTCCCTGTGGATCATCTGGGTGCATTCTGCTGGCCCGGCCGGCCCGCTCTCCAGGTCCGGGCACGGCAGGACAGGTGACAATAAAGATATAATCAAAATTGCTGGAATGACGATTAACCGAAGTAGTCTAGAGCGGCTCAGAGCCCAGTCCACCACTGGGGATCCGGTGTATTGAACCTTTGTTACTGAGCTCGGAAGTGTCTTGAAACTGACCCCTATACTGCGCCGAGCGGTCCCCTATCTGGGGCCTGGCCCCAGCCTCAACAGAGGCTTCGGTGAACCATCGCCGAAGCCTCCGAGGCTGGAGCCCATGGACGGTCCGGGTTCGCCCCGTCCGCTCCATGGGGCCCAACGGCGGCGCCTCCACTGCTGGTTCCCAGCGGAGGAGGTTTCGTCCACCAGGGGTGGGGACCCCCACCTCGACTCCGTCCCTCGAGGAACCTCTCGATGACCATCAGCCCACCAGAGCGTGGGAAAAAGGCCGAGGCCATGGTCGACCGGAACCGCGTTCCGGCCACGTTCGAGCTTTTCGAAAAGCCCGGACACTTCGACCGCAGCCTGGCCAAAGGTCCCAAAACCACAACCTGGGTTTGGAACCTCCACGCCAACGCTCACGACTTCGACAGCCACACGAGTGACCTCGAAGAGGTCTCTCGCAAGATCTTCTCGGCTCACTTCGGCCATCTGGCCGTCATCTTCATCTGGCTGAGCGGCGCCTTCTATCACGGTGCCCGCTTCTCCAACTACACTGGCTGGCTGGCTGACCCTCTGCACGTCAAGCCTTCAGCCCAGGTGGTATGGCCGATCTTTGGCCAGGAAATTCTCAATGGTGATGTGGGTGCCGGTTTCAACGGCATTCAGATCACCTCCGGTCTCTTCCATGTCTGGAGGGCCTGGGGCTTCACCAACGAGTTCCAGCTCCTCTGCACCGCCATCGGCGCCCTGGTGATGGCAGGCCTGATGCTGAATGCAGGCGTGTTCCACTACCACAAGGCAGCCCCCAAGCTGGAGTGGTTCCAGAACGTTGAGTCCATGCTCAACCACCACCTGGCTGGCCTGCTGGGTCTGGGCTCCCTGTCCTGGACCGGACACCTCCTGCACGTGTCCCTGCCCACCACGGCCCTGATGGACGCCATCGATGCAGGCCAGCCGCTGGCCATCAATGGCAGGACCATCGCCTCCTACGGCGATATCCCACTCCCCCACGAGTTCCTCAACCAGGACGTCCTGACGCAGATCTATCCCGGTTTCGGGGCGGGCATCTCCGCCTTCTTCACCGGAAACTGGGCGGCCTACAGCGATTTCCTCACCTTCAAGGGCGGCCTCAACCCCGTCACCGGAAGCCTGTGGATGACCGACATCGCCCACCACCACCTGGCGATCGCGGTGCTGTTCATCGTGGCCGGTCACATGTACCGGACCAACTGGGGCATCGGCCACAGCATCAAGGAAATCCTTGAGGGTCAGAAGGGCGATCCGCTGCTCTTCCCTGCTCCCAATGGTCACGACGGCCTGTTCGAGTTCATGACCACCAGCTGGCATGCCCAGCTCGGTGTGAACCTGGCTCTCTTCGGCTCGCTGACCATCATCGTGGCGCATCACATGTACGCGATGCCGCCCTATCCCTACATCGGCATCGATTACCCCACGCAGCTGTCGCTGTTCACCCACCACATGTGGATCGGCGGCTTCCTGGTGGTGGGTGCCGGAGCCCACGCGGCCATTGCCATGGTGCGTGACTATGACCCCGCCAAGCACATTGACAATGTGCTCGACCGGGTGCTGAAGGCCCGTGATGCCCTGATCAGCCACCTCAACTGGGTGTGCATCTTCCTGGGCTTCCACAGCTTCGGGCTCTACATCCACAACGACACCATGCGTGCCCTGGGTCGCCCTCAGGACATGTTCAGTGACTCCGCTATCGCGCTGAAGCCCATTTTCGCGCAGTGGATTCAGGGGCTGCATGCAGCCGCAGCGGGCACCACTGCTCCCAACGCCCTTGCCGGCGTGAGTGAGGTCTTCAACGGTTCCGTTGTCGCCGTTGGTGGCAAGGTTGCCGCTGCTCCGATTCCTCTCGGCACGGCGGACTTCATGGTCCACCACATCCATGCCTTCACGATCCACGTCACTGTGCTGATCCTTCTGAAGGGTGTGTTGTATGCACGCAGCTCCCGCCTTGTCCCCGACAAGGCCAACCTGGGCTTCCGCTTCCCCTGCGACGGCCCCGGCCGTGGCGGTACCTGTCAGGTGTCTGCCTGGGACCACGTGTTCCTGGGTCTGTTCTGGATGTACAACTCCCTGTCGATCGTGATCTTCCACTTCTCCTGGAAGATGCAGAGCGACGTGTGGGGCACCGTCAACCCCGATGGCAGCGTCCAGCACATCACCAACGGCAACTTCGCCCAGAGCGCCATCACCATCAATGGCTGGCTGCGTGACTTCCTGTGGGCCCAGGCCGCACAGGTGATCAACAGCTACGGCTCCAGTTCCAGTGCCTACGGCCTGATGTTCCTGGGTGCCCACTTCATCTGGGCCTTCAGCCTGATGTTCCTGTTCAGCGGCCGCGGCTACTGGCAGGAGCTGATCGAGTCCATCGTCTGGGCTCACAACAAGCTGAAGGTGGCGCCGGCCATTCAGCCCCGTGCGCTTTCCATCACTCAGGGCCGTGCCGTGGGTGTCGCCCATTATCTTCTGGGCGGTATCGCGACAACCTGGTCCTTCTTCCTGGCCCGCATGATTGCGGTCGGCTGACCTTTCCTGACCTTTCCCAATGGCAACGAAATTTCCTTCGTTCAGCCAGGGTCTGGCACAGGACCCGACAACCCGCCGGATCTGGTACGGCATTGCCACGGCTCACGACTTCGAGAGCCACGACGGCATGACCGAGGAGCGGCTTTACCAGAAGCTGTTCTCCACCCATTTCGGACACCTGGCCGTTATCGGCCTCTGGGTTTCGGGCAACCTGTTCCATATCGCCTGGCAGGGCAACTTTGAACAGTGGGTCGCCGATCCGCTGAATGTCCGTCCCATCGCTCACGCGATCTGGGATCCCCACTTCGGAGAAGGCGCGATCACCGCCTTCACTCAGGCCGGCGCATCCTCACCCGTGAATGTGGCCTACTCAGGTCTCTATCACTGGTGGTACACGATCGGCATGACCACCAATGCCGAGCTGTACCAGGGCGCCATCTTCATGATGATCCTGTCGGCCTGGGCTCTCTTCGCAGGCTGGCTCCATCTCCAGCCCAAGTTCCGGCCTTCCCTGGCCTGGTTCAAGAACGCCGAATCCCGGCTCAACCACCACCTGGCGGTTCTGTTCGGTTTCAGCTCCATCGCCTGGACCGGCCATCTTGTCCACGTGGCCATTCCTGAGTCCCGTGGTCAGCATGTCGGCTGGGACAACTTCCTCTCGGTGTTGCCCCACCCCGCAGGTCTTGGTCCCTTCTTCACCGGCAACTGGGGCGTCTATGCCCAGAACCCTGATACCCCTTATCAGGTGTTCGGTACAGCTGAGGGCTCAGGTACCGCCATCCTGACCTTCCTGGGCGGCTTCCATCCCCAGACGGAAGCCCTCTGGCTCACCGACATCGCCCATCACCACCTGGCAATCGGCGTGATCTTCGTGATCGCCGGCCACATGTACCGCACCAACTTCGGTATCGGCCACTCGATCCGCGAGATCCTCGAGGCCCACAATCCCCCCAAGGGCACGCCCTTCGGTGGTGCCCTCGGCGCCGGTCACAAGGGCCTCTACGACACCGTCAACAACTCGCTCCACTTCCAGCTCGGTCTGGCCCTGGCCAGCCTTGGTGTGATCACGAGCCTGGTGGCGCAGCACATGTATGCACTGCCGTCCTATGCGTTCATCGCCCGGGACTACACCACGCAGGCTGCGCTCTACACCCATCACCAGTACATCGCCATCTTCCTGATGTGCGGTGCCTTCGCTCACGGTGCGATCTTCTTCATCCGTGACTACGACCCCGAAGCCAACAAGAACAACGTTCTGGCCCGGATGCTCGAGCACAAGGAAGCGATCATCAGCCACCTGAGCTGGGTGTCCCTGTTCCTCGGCTTCCACACCCTGGGCCTCTACGTCCATAACGACGTGGTCGTGGCCTTCGGTACTCCCGAGAAGCAGATCCTGGTGGAGCCGGTGTTCGCTCAGTTCGTTCAGGCCTCCTCAGGCAAGGCTCTGTACGGCATGGACGTGCTGCTCTCCAACCCTGAGAGCATCGCCGCCACCGCCTGGCCCAACTACGGCGCCGTCTGGCTGCCCGGCTGGCTGGAAAGCCTCAATTCCGGCACCAACTCCCTGTTCCTCCAGATCGGTCCTGGTGACTTCCTGGTGCACCACGCCATCGCGCTGGGTCTCCACACCACCACCCTGATCCTGGTGAAGGGCGCCCTGGATGCCCGGGGTTCGAAGCTGATGCCCGACAAGAAGGACTTCGGCTACTCCTTCCCCTGCGACGGCCCCGGCCGTGGCGGTACCTGCGACATCAGCGCCTGGGATGCCTTCTACCTGGCAGTCTTCTGGGCCCTGAACACGGTGGGTTGGGTCACCTTCTACTGGCACTGGAAGCACCTGTCCCTCTGGCAGGGCAACGTCGCCCAGTTCAACGAATCCAGCACCTATCTCATGGGCTGGTTCCGCGACTACCTGTGGCTGAACAGCTCCCAGCTGATCAACGGCTACAACCCGGCCGGCACCAACAACCTGGCTGTCTGGGCGTGGATGTTCCTCTTCGGTCACCTGGTGTGGGCCACCGGCTTCATGTTCCTGATCTCCTGGAGGGGCTACTGGCAGGAACTGATCGAGACCATCGTCTGGGCTCATCAGCGCACCCCGCTCGCCAATCTGGTCGGCTGGCGTGACAAGCCTGTGGCGCTCTCGATCGTTCAGGCCCGGGTGGTTGGTCTGGCTCACTTCACAGTGGGTTACTTCCTCACCTACGCCGCCTTCCTGATCGCCTCCACGGCCGGCAAGTTCGGCTGACCTCGTTCAGGGATTCCGACCCGGGGATTCCGATCAACCCTGATCCGAACCCTTGATCCAAACTCGAGGGACTCTCTACCCCGGCACCTGCCGGGGTTTTTTCATGGCTGCCGGCGCTCAGCGGCGGTTGGCCTCCAGGTAGTTGCTGCGCACGTACTCCCAGTCTTCGCAACGGAGTTCATCGCCATCGGTGATGGCCCGTTCGCCGTGCTGACACTCCACCATGGCCTGATGGCCCTGGCGCATCAGTGCCTCGCCGATCCTGGCGTCGCAGCCAGCCAGCGTGCCGGCGAGGGCCAGGAAGCCGCTCAGCCAGGCAGTTGTCCAACGCCGCTGCTGGCACCGGGTGTGGTCGTGCTGCGGGGTCTCCATTGCGGTGGTCTGTGCGGGGGCAGGATCATGCTGCACAACCAGCAGCGCTCGACAACCCCTGCATGTCCACCCGTGCGCCCATGAAAAAAGCCCCGCCGAAGCGGGGCTGAGCATTGTTTGGAGTGCCTCAGTTGTGCCTCAGCCGGCGCTCCAGACGCCTCCCAGGTGGGCCAGGGGGCTGGAGAGGGCAATGCTGGCCAGGAACCAGGCGAAGGCGGCGCCACCGCAGCCACCGAGCCAGAAGCCGCTGGCGAACTCCGCCCAGCCGGCCTTTGTGAACAGGTCAGCGGGGGGATTGTCGATGGTGACATCTGCCGGCTGCACGTTGGGGCCGCTACCCGCGGTGCCGTAGATCGACAGGCAGACGGTGAGGATCGACACCAGACCGATGGCGCCCAGCAGTCCGGCGGTGCTGGCGTAGTCGGTCATGCGCAGCGGGCCGGTGACGGCGAACGGGCCGTACAGGAGATAGCCATGGGCCATGCCGACCTCAAGTCCCCGGCGATTGGGCGACAGGGAGGGGCGATAGGCGGGCAGTGCGTTCAGAAAAGCCTTGCTGAAGTAGCTGCTGTTCACAGGAGTGGCCAGATTGCCGACGCATGGGTCGGCCACGGGGGTCACGGTCATGGGTGTGGGGGGAAGGCTGAGTTGAGAGGGCTGAGCAGAGAGGGCAAGCACCCGTGGAACGGCGGGCAGCAGCTGCCGGTGCGGGTCTCAGTCGGTGGCCTCGATCACGTTGAACAGCAGGGCCATGGCCACAGCTGCGCCGAGGATGCCCACCATGGGGACCAGCACCGAAGGCATCCAGGCGGCAGCGAAATCTCCAGTCATGACAGGGGCCGAAACTTACCATCGGTACTGTAAAGATCGTGGCGGGACGGGCCTTTTGGCCCCGCTGCTCGCGACATAAAAGTTCAATCCATGCGCACCCCGATCCTTGGTGGGGCGGCTGCCCTGCTGCTGTTCCTCATCTGGACCCTGGCTCGCCGGCGGCCGCTGGTGCTGCTGCGATCTACCGATGCCAGCGCGATCGCCGCCCTCAACCGGGCCCAGATTGCCCTGCTGCACCGCGACCCCGGCCGATGGGGCGGCGCCGCGGCCAGCGGTGCCGGTTCTGCGGCGGCGATGCCGGGCCCACCCCACCCCGAGGACGCTGACGCTGGGATCCCGCACCCCGGCGATGCCCGGCAGCGGGTCCAGCTCAAGGCCCGCCTGGAGAGTCAGCTGCGCGGCGACCGCCAGCAACGCCTCCACGCCATGCGCATCGCCCGGCACTGGGGCCACCCGGCTGCCCTGTCCGTGTTGCGCCGCGGTCTGCGGGATGTCGACCCCGGCGTCGTTCTGGAGGCGGCCCGGGGCCTCGACCGCTTTCGCCGCTGTCCCCTGGCTGTGACGTCTCCGGTTTCGCCTCAGACGCCGCTGCCCCGCAACGTTTCGCGCACCCGGTAGATCGGTCGCCCCTGACTTTCGTGATATGTGCGCATCTGCAGCTCGGCCAGCAGGCCGAAGCAGAACAGCTGCACCCCGGTGAGGAAGCTGATCAGGGCCATCAGCAGCAGTGGACGATCACCCAGATCGGTTCCCAGGATCAGCTTCTCGCCCACCAGCCAGAGACTGATCAGCAGCCCCGCTCCCATCGCCGCCAGTCCCCCTACTCCGAACACGTGCATGGGGCGGGTCAGAAAGCGCTTCATGAACCACACCGTCAGCAGGTCCATCAGCACGCGGTAGGTACGGTCGATGCCGTACTTGCTCTGCCCGAAGCGGCGGGCCTTGTGGTTCACCTGCACCTCGGTGATCC
>JBFLKL010000128.1:0-8961 GCA_040883175.1 Synechococcaceae cyanobacterium
CCTGAGGAAAGCCTGGTTGTCGAGCCGACCTGGATCGCAGTCGTAGAGCTCGAGGATGCAGTGTTTCCCAACCGTGTCGCCGTTCGCGGGCGGGGGGTCGGTCTCGGTCCATCCAGGGTTGGGGTGCAGGGATTGCAGGGTCTGGGTCATCAGGGGGCCATCGGCACAATCAATCAATCTAGGGCCAGTGCTCCAGGGCACGTCTGCGGTTCGCATCTGCCCATCCACCGGCCCGAACAGAGCCGGCGGCGTTTGATTGATCGGGTCGACCGCAGACAGAGTCCTGCCGCCATGGCCGCACCGTTGTCCTCGGCAGTTCCCAGCGCCTCCGCCCCGGCTCCAGCCGGTGCGGTGCTGGTGCTCAACACCGGCAGTTCCAGCCTCAAGGCCTCCCTGCGCGACGGGGCGGGGAGACGCCTCTGGCAGGAGCAGCGTGCCTGGGACAGCAGCGACGGCAGCCGGGCCATGGAGACGCTGCTGGAGCAGTGGCTGGCGCCGGTGATCATGGCCGCCGATCCCGCCCCCTCGCTGGTGGCGCATCGCATCGTGCATGGTGGCGCCGCCTTCAGCCGCCCCACCCGGCTCAGCCCTGCGGTGCTGCGGCAGCTGGAGTCCCTGGTGCCCCTGGCGCCGCTCCACAACGGTCCGGCCCTCCAGGCCATCGCCTGGCTGCAGGGGTGGCTGGAGGCCCATCCGGTGGCAACCGCCGCAGCGATTCCTCAGTGGGCCTGCTTCGACACGGGCTTTCACGCCAGCCTCTCCCCGGCGGCCTTCACCTATGCCCTCCCCGCTGACTGGCGCGAGCAGGGCCTGCGCCGTTACGGCTTCCATGGTCTCAACCATCAGCACGTGGCCGAAACCGTGGCCCGTCTTCACCCCAGGGCCCGGCGGGTGATCAGCTGCCACCTGGGGGCCGGCTGCTCCCTCTGCGCCATCGCGGCTGGGCGCAGCATCGACACCACCATGGGCTTCACGCCCCTGGAGGGGCTGGTGATGGCCAGCCGCAGCGGCAGTGTGGACCCCGGGCTGCTGCTGCACCTGCTGCGCCAGGGCATCGGCTCCGAGGAGCTTGATCGCACCCTCAACAAGGACAGTGGCCTCAGAGGGCTGTCGGGGCTGAGCGGTGACATGCGCGATCTCCGGGCCGCTGCAGGCCGGGGCCATGACGGTGCCGCGCTGGCGATCACCGTGTTCCGGCATCGTCTGCTGCAGGGCATCGGCGCCATGGCCGCCAGCCTCGGCGGCGTGGACGTGATCGCCCTCACCGGCGGCATCGGCGAGCACGACGAGGAGTTGCTGCAGGAGCTGCGGGAGCGGCTCGACTGGCTGCAGCCGGTGCTGCTGACACGGGTGGCGGCCGATGAGGAGGGGCTGATGGCCCGGCAGTGCCTGGCCGCCATGGCGGCTTGATGTTGCCTTAACCGGGCCTCGTCAAGCTGAGGTGGCTCGTTTCAGGGTTTCATGGCGGCTCCCACGGCTGATCAGCAGCTTCTTCACAGCATGCAGATGCTGTGCCACAACGGTTCCATCCGCGAGCTGGAGCCCGGGGAGGTGATCTTCAGGGCCGGCGAGCCGGGTGACTGCATGTACGGGGTGCTGGAGGGCAACGTGCGGCTCACCTGGGGCGATGGCTCCGAGGCCGAACGTCTGGGACCGGGTCGCTGTTTCGGCCAGGGCGCCCTGGTGCAGCCCGACCACCGGCGCTATGGCACCGCCACGGCCACCGAACCCACCAGACTGGTGGTGATGCAGCGGCAGGGGATGCTGTTCGCCATCGACGAGCTGCCGATGTTCGGCCTGCAGCTGCTGGAATCCACAGAACGTCGGCTGCAGCAACTTCGCGCGCTGGCGGCCTGAGATTCAGCCAGGGCCCGTTCCGGATCTCCACCCCAGCTTGCTGCCATCGCGGCGGATCAGGACTTCGTCGGTGCTGAGGTGAACCTCATCCGCGACCAGCTGCTGCGGCGCTCTCCTTATCGATCCATGTCAGCGCTGGCCTTCGGCGAGTTGTTCTCCGGGTTGCTGCTCCGGCTGCGGGACAGGAGCTGGCAGGCGCTGGTACGGGACGCGACGCCGATGCTGGAGCCTGAACAGCGGGAGACCGCCTTCGCCCTGGCCACCCAGCTGATCCACTGCGACCGGCAGGTGCGTGAGGAGGAGCAGAGCTTCCTCGAACAACTGGCACAGACCCTCCAGCTGGCGCCCGATCGCCGGGATCAGATCACCGAGGTGTGTGCCCTGCTCAACGCTGACTGTCTGGTCTGACACCGGCGCTCAGCTGACACCGCCGGGGATGAAGCGGCGTTCGTGCTGGGCGCCGGCGAGCATGCGGTTCCAGTAGAGCGCCGGCAGAATCTTGCGCTTCACGAACCACATGCTCCAGCGCTCCTTGGTGGGATCGAGGGGGAAGGAGGGGGTGGCCTCGGCCTTGTAGTTGAACTCGGCCATGATCGCCTTGCCGTAGCCGGTGATCAGCGGGCAGCAGCTGTAGCCGTCGTAGGCCGCCTGCAGGGGCCGGTCATCGAGCAGGGCCAGCAGGTTGGCCACCAGCACCGGCGCCTGGCCGCGCACCGCGGCGGCGGTCTTGGAGTTGGGCATGCCGCTCACATCCCCGAGCGAGAACACGTTGCCGAAGCGCACGTGCTGCAGGGAGAACTGGTCCACCTCGACGAAGCCGGCCTGGTTGGCCAGGCTGCTGCTCGCCACCACGTCGGGCGCGGCCATCGGCGGGGTGACGTGCAGGAGGTTGTAGGGGATCACCTCCTCGCGGCTGCTCTCCCCCTCGCTCACCCGGAACACCGCCTCGCGGCTCCCGGGGCGCACAGCGGTGAGAACATGGTTGTAGCGGGCGTCGATGCCTCTGCGCTGCACCACCTCGCGCAGCGGTGCGGCGTAGACGGGAATCCCGAAGATCCCCGGGGTGGCAGTGGCGTAGATCACCTTGGCCTGCAGACGCTTCTTCCTGAACACGTCGTCGGCCAGGTAGGCGATCTTCTGCGGGGCGCCGGGGCACTTGATCGGCATCGGCGCGCAGGTGAACACGGCGTTGCCACCGTCGAAGGCCTGGATGGCTTCCCATGTGTAGGCGGCGTGATCCTTGCTGTAGTTGCTGCACACTCCGCCCTTGCCGAGGGCCTCGCTCAGCCCCTCGATGCGATCCCAGCAGAGCTTCAGCCCGGCGGCCACGATCAGCACGTCGTAGCTGATCTCCCCGTGCCCGCTGGTGAGCACCCGGTTGTGCTCGGGGTCGAACCCGGCCGCGGCGTCCCGGATCCAGTGCACCCCGGAGGGGATCAGGTCCCGTTCAGCACGGTGGGTTTCGTCGAGGCTGAACACGCCGCCACCCACCAGCGTCCAGCCCGGCTGGTAGTAGTGGTCGGCCGATGGCTCCAGGATCGCCACATCCAGAGCGTTTCGGGCCCGTTTGAGCTGCGCCGCCACGGTGATGCCCGCGGCACCGCCGCCGACGATCAGGATCTGGTGGTGGGCCATGGAGGCAGTGCAGCCGTTGGAGCCCACCCATTCCATCAGCCGCACCCGCTGATTTCAGGGGAGCAGGCGATGGCGTGACGGGATTGTTGGAATCGGCGCTGTCCGGAGGGCTCCGGAGGCTGGCTTCAGGCGGCGGGCTGCTCGATTTCGCGCTTGAGCAGCACGTAGAGGTAGTCGGGCGACTTATAGCGGGTGGGCAGGCATTTCTGCAGCAGACTCAGTCGCTCCCAGCACACGGTGCGCTGAATCGCCTCGAAACTGCGGCCGTCGCGGATCAGCAGGCGGAGGGCCTTGCAGTAGGTGGGGTAGCTCGCCTCCAGTTCCCCGATCGTGAGCTTGGCAGCAGCACCCATGGGCCTTCAGCGTGTTGTCGCAACAACCATAGGAACCCACCTCTCGCCCCCCCGTGTCGGCGATCACCGGCAGACGGCCGCCGACATGAATCCTTACGCGCCGGCTTCACGTTCTGGCACGGCCGCCGGCCTCCGGCGCCGTCTGGCAGGGTGGAGCCGGTGCGGGAGCGGGGTCCAGGCCTCGGCACGGCCATCACACGGCCACGATCCAGCCATGACACGGCGATGACAGCTCCAGATCGTCCCCGGCAGCTCACCCTGCGCCAGCCTGACGACTGGCATGTTCACCTGCGTGACGGGGCCATGCTCCAGGCGGTGGCACCGGCCACCGCGGCCCAGTTCGCCCGGGCGATCGTGATGCCCAACCTGCGGCCGCCGGTCACCACCGTGGAGGCGGCCGAGGCCTACCGGCGGCGCATCGGCGAGGCCCTGCCCGACGCCAGCCGCTTCCAGCCGCTGATGACGGCCTACCTCACCGACACGATCGCGCCGGCCGAGGTGGAGCGGGGCTTCACGGAGAACGTGTGGGTGGCCTGCAAGCTCTACCCCGCCGGCGCCACCACCAACTCCGCGGCGGGGGTCACGGCCATCACGGCGATCACGCCGGTGCTGGCGGTGATGGAGCGGATCGGCATGCCGCTGCTGATCCACGGCGAGGTGGTGGATCCGGCGGTGGACATCTTCGATCGCGAGGCGGTGTTCATCGAGCGGGTGCTGGCACCGCTGCTGCTCCGCCACCCCGGCCTGAAGGTGGTGCTGGAGCACATCACCACCGCCGACGCGGTCGACTTCGTGCGCAGCGGCCCGCCCACCCTGGCGGCCACCATCACCCCCCACCACCTGCACATCAACCGCAACGCCATGTTCAGCGGCGGTCTGCGGCCCGACTTCTACTGCCTGCCGGTGGCCAAGCGGGAGCTGCACCGCCTGGCCCTTCGCGCCGCCGCCACCTCCGGAAACCCGAAGTTCTTCCTCGGCACCGACAGTGCCCCCCACGATCGCGCCGCCAAGGAGTCGGCCTGCGGCTGCGCCGGCATCTTCAATGCCCCCTTCGCGATCGAGAGCTACGCGGCGGTGTTCGAGCAGGAGAAGGCTCTCGATCGCCTGGAGGGCTTTGCCAGTGAGCACGGCCCCCGCTTCTACGGGCTGCCCCTCAACCCCGGCTCCATCACCCTGGTGCGCGAGCCCCTGACCGTGCCCCGGCGGCTGCATCGCAATGACGCCGCCGGGGCAGCCGTGGACCTGGTGCCCTTCCACGCCGGCGAGACCCTGCCCTGGCGCCTGGCAACCGCCGCGCCGGGGGAGTGATTACGAGGTATGTCGGGCGCTCGCCCGGCTCCGTTGCCCTGCCCTAGCAACAGCTCCAGGCAGCCTCCGGCCATGGGCTTCTTCATCCAGCTCACCGAGGCCATGGCCGATCGCCAGTCACTGCTGGTGACCGGCCTGGACCCCAACCCCGAGATGCTGCAGAGCTGGGCGGCGCGGCGCGGCATGGCCAACCGCTCCTTCCTCAGCCAGGCGCGGCACTGGATCAAGGCGGTGATCGAGGCCACCGCTCCCCACGTCTGCGCCTACAAGCCCAGCCTCGGTTTCTACCAGGCCCTGGGGCCGGTGGGCCTCGAGCTGCTGCTGGAGGTGCGCGAGCTGGTGCCGCCCGATCTGCCCCTGATCATCGACAGCAAGCACGGCGATCTCAACTCCTCCTCCGCCCTGGCCCACTACCTGTTCCGGGAGCTGGCCGCCGATGCCGTGAGCCTCTCCCCCCTGCCGGGCCAGGACATCGCCGCTCCGTTCCTGCTCTACCCCGGCAAGGCGGTGGTGATGACCTGCCACAGCTCCAACCAGACGGCCCGCGTCATCCAGCACTTCCCCAGCGAGGACGACCCGCTGTTCCTGCGCATCGTGCGCGAAACGCTGCTCTGGGGCACCCAGGAGCAGCTGCTGCTGGAGGTGGGCACCAGCGACCCGTCGATCCTGGCCCGGGTCCGGCAGGTGGCCCCCGAGCACTTCCTGATCCTGCGCAGTCTCTGGGGGGAGGAGGAGAAGCTCGAAGCCATGCTCCAGGCGGGTTTCACCGGTGCCGGTGACGGTCTGCTGCTGCCCCTGCCCCAGAACCTGCTGGTGGAGGACGACATGGCCCAGCGCGCCGCGGCGCTCAAGGCCCAGATCAATGCCATCCGCGACCGCTGGCTGGAGCGCCGACCGGGCAGCGGCAGCTGCGACCTCTGGCTGGCGGGCAGCCCCGTCGACCCCAGCGGGGGTGAGGGATCCGCGGCGGCCGATCCGATGGACCCGCTGATCCTCGATCTGTTCGACATCGGCTGCCTGCTGTTCGGTGAGTACGTGCAGGCCTCCGGGGCGGTGTTCAACTACTACGTGGATCTGCGCCAGATCATCTCCGATCCCAACCTCTTCCACCGGGTGCTGCATGCCTATGCGGGCTGCATGGGCGAACTGGTCTTCGATCGCATCGCCGGCATCCCCTACGGCTCCCTGCCCACCGCCACCGGCCTGTCGCTGCTGCTGCACAGGCCGCTGATCTACCCCCGCAAGGAGGTGAAGGCCCATGGGGCCCGCCGGCTGATCGAGGGTGACTTCGAAGAGGGCGACCTGGTGGTGGTGGTGGACGACATCCTGATCACCGGCGGCAGCGTGCTGGAGGGCATCGCCAAGCTGGAGAGTTCCGGGCTGGTGGTGCACGACGTGGTGGTGTTCCTCGACCACGGCGGTGACCACGACCGCCACGCCCGCGAGCGCCTGGCGGAGGCCGGCTACCGCTGCCATGCCGTGCTCGACATCGAGCACATCACCCGGGTGCTGCATCGCGCCGGACGGCTCAGCGACGAACAGGCCGCCACCCTGCGGCCGGGGCTGGCACTGGGCTAGAACCCCGCGAGTCGCCGGCCACTCCGTGGAGCGCGGACCCAGAGGGTCGATCTCCGACCCCTTCCTGCGCCGGCCGGTGCTCACCGTGGTGGTGGCCCTGCTGGTGCTGCTCGCCGGAGTCGTGAGCCTGCCGGGCCTGCAGGTCGAGAACCTGCCGACCATCGCCCCGGGGCGGGTGTCGGTGAGCGCCAGTTACCCGGGCGCCGGCCCCGAGGTGGTGGAGCAGGGGGTCACCTCGCTGCTTGAGAAGCAGCTCAACGGTCTCGAGGGGCTGGATCAGATCCGCTCCACCAGCTCCACCGGCAGCAGCAGCATCACCCTCAGCTTCGAGGGCGGAGATCCGGAGATCAACCAGATCAACACCCAGAACGAGGCCGCGGTGGTGCAGCCGCGGCTGCCGGGACCGGTGTCCCGCTTCGGCGTGCGCGTGCGGCGCAGTTCCGATGATCTGCTGATGGTGCTGAGCTTCAGCGCCGACCGGGACCGCTACGACGACGTGTTCCTGAGCGGCTGGGTGGAGCAGGTGGTGATCGATCGCCTGCAGCGCGTCTCCGGGGTGGGGGAAGCGCGGTTGTTCGGCGGCAGCCCCCTGGCGTTCAGGCTCTGGCTCGACCCCCGCCGCCTCGACCAGCTCGATCTCACCCTGGCCGATGTGCGCGACGCCCTGGAGGCCCAGAACGTGCTGGCGGCCCTGGGCCAGGTGGGAGAGGCCCCGGCCCCCGCCGACCAGATGCTCTCCCTGCCGCTGCGCATGGAGGGGAGGCTGCGCACGGTGGCGGAGTTCGAGGACCTGGTGGTGGCCCGGGGGCCGGGCGGTGGAGTGGTGCGCCTCAAGGATGTGGGCCGGGTGACCCTGGGCAGCGAGGACTACGGCTCGATCGCCACCAACCTCGACGGCCGCTCCACCGTGGCGATGGGCATCTTCCAGCGCGACGGCAGCAACGCCCTGGAGGTGAGCCGCGGCATCAGCGAGGCCCTCGACGAGCTCGGCGGACGCATCCCCCCCGGGGTGGACCTGCAGGTGATCATCGACGAGGCCGAAACGGTGCGCCAGAGCATCGACCGCACCCTGGCGGGTCTGCGCGACGCGGTGCTGCTGGTGTTCTTCTCCCTGCTGCTGGGCCTCGGCAACAGCCGTCTGGCCCTGATCTCCGCTCTGGCGGTGCCGGTGGCGCTGGTGGGAGCACTCACGGTGCTGCGCCTCACCGGCAGCTCGATCAACACGCTCACCCTGTTCGGCATGGTGCTGGCCACCGGCCTGGTGGTGGACGACGCCATCGTGGTGAGCGAGGACATCGGCCGGCGGCTGGAGCGCGGCCAGCCGCCACTGGCGGCGGCACGGGAGGCGATGGCGGAACTCGGCGGTGCCGTGATCGCCACGTCGCTGGTGCTGGTGGCGGTGTTTCTGCCGGTGCTCACCCTGCAGGGCAGCACCGGGCGGCTCTACGCCCCGATCGGTCTGACGATCGGCGCCACGATCGTGTTCTCCACCTTCAATGCGCTCACGTTCACTCCGGTGGCTGCCAGCCGGCTGCTGAGCGCCGAGCAGCGGGAGCCCCGCTGGCTGCTGCGGCTGATCGATCCCCCCCGCCGCGCCCTGGAGGCCCTGGAGGGCCCCTACGACCGCTGGCTCACCCGGGCCCTGGCCTGGCGCCGCCGGGTGGTGGCCCTGCTGCTGGCGGGTCTGCTGCTCACGGCCTGGGCCTATCAGCAGCGCCCCAAGGCGTTCATCCCCCAGGAGGACGGCAGCCAGCTGCGCGGCGTGGTGGTGCTGCCCGACGGCATGGCCCTGACCCGCACCCAGGCCGTGATGGATCAGGTGCGGGAGCTGGTGCGGCAGGAGCCGGCGATCATCAGCGGCAACTTCTACGCCGGCCGCTCCTTCGGTGACAGCAGTCCCAACAAGGGCATCTTCTTCCTGCGGCTGCAGCCGATCGCCGAACGGCCCGAGGGCGATCAGAGCCCCGCCGCCATCGCCGGGCGTCTGAACGGGAAGCTGGCCGCTGCCATCGACGACGCCCAGGTGGTGGTGATCGAGGCCCCCACCGTGCGCGGCTTCGGCAGCGAGGGGGGGATCGAGTTCGACCTGCTCGACACCAGCGGCGGCCAGCTCAGCCTGAGCGAATTCCAGCAGGCTGTGCAGACCTTCATCGCGGCCGCCCAGGACACCGGTGCCTTCGAGCGGGTGACGACGCGATTCAGCGCCGACGCCCCGCTGCTGCAGCTGGAG
>JBFLKL010000129.1:0-3607 GCA_040883175.1 Synechococcaceae cyanobacterium
AGGCCGGGCTTTCTTCACCGCTGTCAACGTCGTCGCTGATGGTGTCGTCGGGGACTGCGCGCCGTGCGTTGTCGGCGATCACGGCGTTGGCCACCAGTTCCAGGGCCCCTGGGCGATCGAGGTTCTGCAGGGCCTCGGAATAGCGGCGACTGTGCGTGGGGCGTACCGATTCCTGGCAGTAGTTGGAGAGTTCCCTGCTCTCGGTCATTACCCGGAAGGCGATCGCCTTGGTGTCGCGCTTGCCGAAGATCGCCATGTACAGCAGGTTCACCATCGAGGCGTCGTGGACCTGGATGCCGTAGTTGCGCAGGATCTGGGGCCAGTAGCGCAGGGCCTTGAGACCTTCCAGTCCACCCTTGTGCAAGCCGCCCTGCTCGCACCAGAGCTCGAATTCCTCCACATCGCGGGGGCAGCGTCCCAGCCGTCGCATGCATTCGGCCAGGATCCGCCCGGCCTGGAAGTTGCGGGTGGGCTTGCCGTACATCGGCAGCATCATGCTGCCGCGCACATCGGCGACCATGGCGGTGAGCTGGGTGAAGGTGTGGTCGCGCACCTTCTCCATGTCGCCGCCGCGATTGAGGGCCGCTTCGATGCGCTGCACCCCATAGCCCAGTTCGGTGAGCGGGAAGGGCTGGCGGCCGTAGAGGCGCTGCCGATCCCGCCGTCGCATTGACACCGCGGAGGCCTGGTCGAGGCACTGGTCGAGCAGCAGGGTGAGCAGGGTGGGCAGGATGCCGGTGTTTTCAGCGTGGTAAGTGTGACCGAAACCGGCAAAGATCGAAGAGATATTCTTGGCGGCCTTGATGTATTGGGCCTCCACGTTGTGCACCCCAGGTGATACCTGGATGTTCGGAGAGATGCGATCCAGCAGCCTGGCGCCGAGCAAAGCCGTGATGGCATTGGGATGGCAGAAATTGGCGGTGAAGCTGTCCACCGGATCGCGTAGGGCGTCATGGCGGTGGAAGCCGGAGAAGAAGGCCAGATTGGGCTGCCGTTCGCACAGCACGTAGGAGTCGTTGCTGAGCGGGTCGTGGCTGAAGGAGCCTGCCAGACAGGCCAGCACGACCTGCTCCCGGCCCAGTTCGCGGCGCAGATCGCAGGCCTCCTGCAGGTCCTGCTCGATGTGATTGCTGTTGGCGCTGAGCAGCACCAGATCGCACTGCTCGATCAGTGAGGCCAGGTTGTGGGGCTCGGCTCGGCCGTCCACCTGGTGGTGGGCCATGCCCTCCACCGTTGCCACATGGGCCGGGTCCATGCCGGCGCGATCCTTGGCGGAGAAGGCGCCGAGCAGGGAGCGCCCGGGCCGCGGGGCAAGCAGCAGCCGGTCGCTGCTGCCGTGCATGGCGCTGTTGTAGGCCATCGAGGCCGGGTAGAGGCCGATGCTGTAGAAGCCCACCCGGCCCTGCTCCAACGCCAGGATCCGCTCCTTCACCGTGTCCTGATCAAGGGAGTCAGCGAAGAAGCTGTTCTGCATCGGCTGGGGAGCGGGGGAGTGGGCTGAGGCGACGGCCGCGAGGGGCCCGGGATGGCGTGGCCTTCATACTGCCTGCGCCCACCGGAGCCGCCCGCCGTGCACCCGATCGACTGGCTGATCCTGATCGGCTATCTGGTGGTCAGTCTGCTGGTGGGGCTGTGGCTGGCGCGCCGCAACCGCGACGAGGCCGACTACTTCGTGGCCGGCCGCCGCCTCAGCGGCTGGCTGGCCGGGGCCTCGATGGCCGCCACCACCTTCTCCGTGGACACGCCCCTCTATGTGGCCGGGCTGGTAGGGGTGCGCGGGCTGGCGGGCAACTGGGAATGGTGGAGCTTCGGGGTGGCCCATGTGGCCATGGCGGTGGTGTTCGCACCCCTGTGGCGCCGCAGCGGCGTGCTCACCGACGCGGCCTTCACCGAACTCCGCTACGGCGGCGCCACGGCGGCCTGGCTGCGGGGCATCAAGGCTTTCCTGTTCGCCCTGCCGATCAACTGCATCGGCATCGGCTACGCCTTCCTGGCCATGGCCAAGGTGAGCGAGGCCCTGGGGCTGGCGCCCACCCCCCAGGCGCGGCTGCAGCTGCTGGCGATCGTGGGGCTGCTGGTGCTGATCTACACGGCCGCCGGCGGCCTCTGGGCCGTGGTGGTCACCGACATGCTGCAGCTGGTGATGGCCCTGGCCGGCGCCGTGGCGGTGGCGGTGTTCGCCGTGCAGGCAGCCGGCGGCATGGACGCCATGCTGGCCAGCCTGCGCGCGCTGGAGCGGCCGGAGCTGCTCTCGCTGGTGCCCTGGCAGATGCAGGGCGGCCAGGTGCGCTGGATCGACAGCGCCGGCATCTCCATGGCCACCTTCAGCGCTTACATCGCCCTGCAGTGGTGGAGCTTCCGCCGCAGCGACGGCGGCGGTGAATTCATCCAGCGGCTGCTGGCGACCCGCGACGAGCGCCAGGCCCGCATCGCCAGCTGGGTGTTTCTGGGGGTGAACTACCTGCTGCGCAGCTGGCCCTGGATCCTGGTGGCCCTGGCGGCGGTGGTGCTGCTGCCCGATCAGACCGACTGGGAGCAGAGCTATCCACTGCTGGCCGTTCAGCTGCTGCCGCCGGTGGCCCTGGGGCTCGTGGTGGTGTCCCTGGTGGCGGCGTTCATGAGCACCGTGAGCACGGCGGTGAACTGGGGCGCCAGCTACCTCACCCACGACCTCTACCAGCGCTTCGTGCGGCCTGGGGCCTCCCAGAGCGAACTGCTGCTGATCGGCCAGCTGGCCTCGGTGCTGCTGGTGGTGCTGGGGGTGATCACGGCCCTGCTGAGCACCAGCATCGGCACGGTGTTCCGCCTGGTGATCGCCATCGGCACCGGCCCGGGGGTGGTGCTGGTGCTGCGCTGGTTCTGGTGGCGGATCAACGCCGCTGCTGAACTGGCGGCGATGCTGGGCGGCTTCCTGGTGGGCTTCTCCACCTCGGTGGTGCCGGTGCTGCGGATCGACGACTATGGCGTGCGTCTGCTGGTGACCACAGCGATCACCGCCGTGCTCTGGATCCTGGTGATGCTGGCCACACCGCCGGAGAGCGCCGCGGTGCTGGAGCGCTTCGTGCACCAGGTGCGCCCGGCAGGGCCGGGCTGGGCGGGCTGGCGCCGCCGCACCGGCGTGGAGCCCCAGGAAACGCTGCTGGATCTGATCAGCCAGCTGCTCGGCAGCTGCGCCGTGCTCTTCGGTGCCTTGCTGGGGCTGGGCGGGTTCCTGCTCAAGCTGCCGCTGTGGGGCTGGGGCGGGCTGGTGGTGGCGGTGCTCGGCCTTCTGGTGCTCCAGCAACGGGCCCGCTTGCAGGGTGGACTGCGCCAGGCCCTGGGCCAGCCACCGCAGGGGTGATGATGGTCGCGGTGACCGGCACCGCTCCTGCCCGTGCAATTTCTTCGCTCCACCTTGTTGCCGGCGGCGATCGTGCTGCTCTTCGCCCTCGCCCTGGTGGCTGTGAGCGCTCGCATCTGGCTGCCAGGTGACATGGCCGCCCCGGCCCCCCTGGGTTGAGCACCGCCGTGACCAGCGGTCCCTATCCCGAGCAGAGCCCCCAGGAGCTGTATCTCGATCCCGACGTGCTGGCCCAGGAGCTGGCCCAGGAGCTGCTTGGCGATCCCC
>JBFLKL010000130.1:0-2693 GCA_040883175.1 Synechococcaceae cyanobacterium
CGGCCGGATCCGGAGGGAATGGAGGACGGAATCCCGTCGCAAAGGAATGTAACACAACATTGCAGGGTTTGTGAAGGGGGGTTGCGGGTTCGGGTGGTGAGTTCCCGAGGAGGCCAGGGGGGATAGGCAAGTCCGCGCTCGCCCCAGCAGAAATCCGCAGGTCTCCGGCAACCAGGTGTGCGATCGCCGATACCAGCGGCCGGCAATGCCTGCCGTTGTCAAGGTGGGAGTGCCGCAATTGGCGGTCGCCAGCCGCAGCGAATCCGATGGTGCTGCTCTGTTGGTCCCTGAATGGCGAACGCCATGCCGAGCAGGTCCCCCTCGGCCTGGCGCGACGCCGACACGCCCAGCTCGAGAGCATGGGCGCGGTTGTGTATTGGAGTGAGCGGCTGGCGCCTGCACACTGAACGTTGCTAGATCTGCAGGCCCCTGGCCTTCCCGGCATGGCGCTGTCAGCACCCCAACCCCATCCCCGTCGTCGCCTCGCCATCGCGATCGGCTCTCTGGGGCTTGGAAGCGCCCTGATGCTCGGCGGCTGTCAGCGCACCGACCAGGCGGCCGAGATCCAACAGCTGAAGCAACGCCAGGAACAACTGGATCTGAAGATCCAGCAGCTGGAGCAGAAACTGCACGGCGTCACACCCCGCGACCCCGAGGACCGGCCCAGCAAGGCCCCGGCAGGCCCGGTGCGCTCGATCACCTACCGCAGCGGCACCGATGATGATCGCCTGCGCATCTACTGGGCCGACGGCAGCAGCAGTGATCTGCCCTGCACCCAGGAGCAGGCCACCTTGGTGTGCGGCTGACGGTCGCTTGACATCAACGGCCCGAGCAGCTGATCTGGCCGCTTGCCCGCTTCAACTTTCGATGCGTTTCGTCAGGCCTCTGGCCACCGGGGCGGCCGCGCTGGTCGCCACCCTGCTGGCCAGCAGCGGTATGGGTGGCAGCCCCGCCCGGGCCCAGTTGACCTTCAGCGCCGTGCGCGCCATCAACACGGCCCGGAACGTGGCGGTTCAGCAGAACGGTGGCCTGAGCGTCTACCGCCCGGCCCAGTGCATGTTCCAGACCGCCGACGCAGGCAACGAGTGCCTGCTGAGCATGGACGAGGAAGGCTTCCGTTTCCGCTTCCTGGGCGGGGTGCCCGGCTGGGAGCAGTTCCAGATGCCCGCCAGCGTGGAAACCGAAGTGCGCATCTCCGCCGACGGCCGCACGGTGGAGGAACTGATCTACAACGGCCCGCCGCGGCCGGTTCAGCCTGCCGAATAGGCCCGGGCTGGAGCCAGTCCCGCCGCCAGCTGCTCCAGCGCCGTGCGCCAGTCCGGCTGCACCGGCCAGCGCTCGCGGCGGGTGAGGCTCAGGGCGATGCCCTTCTCCCCGTAGGCCGCTTCGTTGATGAACACCGGCACCAGGGGGGCTTCCGGGGGTTCCGGATCGGGGACGGCAGCGGGCAGAACCGCCGCCAGCCGGAGGGTGCGGCCGGCACGATCCTCAAACACCGGGTCATCCGGTGCAATCGGATGCCAGTCGCGGTGCTGCAGAGCCGGGTGGATGCAGGCCAGGGGGCTGCCATCGGTGGCGCGGGGCAGGTCGAGACTGCCCAGGTGCCGATGCACCAGGAGCTCCGGGGGCAGCCGCAGGCGGCCGGCGCGGGCCTCGCCAAGGGCCGCCAGGGCAGCCTCCAGCACCAGCTTGGTCTGGAGGCAGGTCGGAGCCTGGATCACCCCCTGGGGTACCGGACCCACCTCGATCACCAGGCCACAGGGCCAGCGCTCCACCAGGAAACCGGTCTGCTCCGGGTCCGCCTCGTGCAGATAGATGGGCAGCCCCAGGCGGGCCTGGATGGCCGCGGCCAGCCCCAGATCGCTGGGCCGGCGGCCGTACACCACCAGTGAACTGCCCATGGCACTGGTGGTGCTGTGGAGATCGAGAGCCACGGCACAGGGCCGCCGGCCCCGCGGACCATGCAGGTGCAGGAGTTCGCGGGCCCGCTCCAGGTCCGGTCCGGTGACGCTGGTGTCATCGAGCAGGGCGGGAGCGAAGCAGCGGTTGAGATCCCGCTCCAGATAGCGGCGGTTGCTGGCGTGGGCCCGGGGATTGCCCACCACCAGCTCCAGGGCAAGACCGCCATCGGCCAGGAGCCCTGGATGGCGATCCCACTCCGCCAGCATCCAGGGGGCATTGCGCTCGTTGCCATGGGTGCCGGCCACAACCAGCACCGCTGCCGGGGGGATCATCGCTGTCATCGCTGTCATCGCTTCATCGGTTCAAGGCCCTCTCGCCCGATTGCTGCAGCGCCGAGCTGGCCATGCGCTGGATTTTCCGGCCGTGGTGTCCGAGATTCGAACTCCCGCCGGCCTCCATCGTGCTCCCTCCCCCCTGGCTGGTGCGCGGTGCCCGCAACCTCTGGCACTGGCAGTGGCTGCAGCTGATGGGCGGCCTGGCACCGGCCGATGCCCGGGGAAACTACCGCCGCCCCCCGGCCGCCTTCGCCGAGGCACTGGCGTTGCCAGGCGAGGCCGGCGAGACCGGGGCCCATGTGCTGATCGTGGGCCGCAGCTGCCCCTGGGCCCACCGTGCCTGGCTGGTGTGGGCCCTTCGCCGGCTCAACGACACGATCACGCTGGTGGTGGTGGAGCCCGACCCCCAGGCCGGCCGCTGGCGCTTCACCGAACCGTTCGAGGGCTGCGACACCC
>JBFLKL010000131.1:0-9658 GCA_040883175.1 Synechococcaceae cyanobacterium
CCGTTGAAGCCGCAGCCGGGGCGGCATGGGAGAGGACGGCCGTGGTCGCCAGCAGTGTGATCAGGGAGAGCTGAGCAGAACGCATGGGCGGGTTAAGGCAGATAGATCTGCTGCCGGGTGAGCAGCACGGTGTTGAAGTAGGCCGTGATCACCTCTTCGCTGAGGTCCACGGCACTGCCGGGGCCGACCCAGCGGTTCACGGCGTCACGATCGGCCTCCTTGCCGTCCACGTAGCCCTGCAGCAGCTTAACGATCGCCAGATTGGCCAGGTTGGCGAAGGTGTCATTGCCCTCTGGGAAGATGCAGGAAACCGCGAAGCGGTTGTAGGGGATGGTGGGAACGATCTCGAGGGGCCGGCCGATCCCCTTCCTCGAGGCCATCAGCCAGAGACTGTCCCCGCCCAGCAGCGGCACCTGTCCGCTCCGCAGGGCCGCGAGGGCCTGCTGCGGGTTGTCGAAGAGAGCCAGGGTGACTGCCGGGGTCGCCTCCGCCAGGGTGAGGGCGGCTGCGGAGTTCTTCACCACGCCGATGCGTTGTCCCCGTAGCGAATCCGGGGTGCCGTCGATTCCAGCGGGGGCCAGCAGGCGGATGCCGGAGAGCGCGAAGGGCAACGTGTGATCGAGATGCATCTCTCGCGTCCAGTTGAAGGCGGCGCCGCAGGCGACGTCGCGCCGGCCCTGGCTGATGCCCTCGATCACCTGGTCGACGGAGCTCGCCTCCGCCTGCCTGAGCTCCAGGGGTTTGCCGAGATAGTCGGCCACTTCGTCCCGGATCCGCGCCAGCACCACCGGGGCCAGGCCGACGAACGTGTCGCCCTGCTTGCTGGAGAAAGGGGGAGCGTCAGAGAGGGTGTAGGACTCAAGCGCACCTGTGCGGGCTGCCCGCTCCACCACCGTTTCCGCCTTCAGGGCTGCCGGAGCGAGCAGCGGCAGAAGGCCAAGCACCAGGGCCACCGAGACGGCCCTGGTGGGTGAGAAGCGAGGATGGCGCAGGACAGGCGGCATGGTTGAAGGACTGTCCCTAGACACATCCAGGGTTCTTTCTTCTTCAATTAGACCGCTCATCGGACGCCGGAAACCCACTCGCACGAAAGCGACACAATCGCACCGCTGGGATCATCGGGGTGCGCTATCTGCAGGGCAGAGCGATCCTCACGCCCGCCGGCTGGAGGCTCGTCCTGGGGCAGCCCCTAGGGGCGCAGCAGCCAGGCCAGCAGAAGACCCAGCGTGCCCCAGCGCAGCGCCACCCAGAACCGGTCCCCGCCACGCCCGCTCTGCACCAGGTCCGCCGGCAACGGGTCCAGCAGACGCTGGGTGAGGGCCAGCCGCTGCAACTGACGCCGCTGACCCACTCCTGTGCTGTGGCGCGCCAGGGACGCCTGGGTGAACAGGCCATCGAGCAGGTGCAGCAGGCGCACAGGCCGTTGCCCTGGCCAGCGGCGCGTTCGGCGCCGCATCCGTCGGGACGGTGCAGCGATGGATGGGGAGCGGGGATGGGACTGCAACGGAGACAGGCGGAGGCTGAAGCTGAGGCTGAGGAGCGGGAGCCAGGAGGAAAGGGCGGACCATGCGGACGAATCGCCCGCGGGGAGGGTGATCACGCCAGGATGATCCCGACCAGAGGGGGCGTCCAGTGGAACAGCAGGGATCGGGTCCGGTCGTGGCGGCGGGTTCTGCCGGAATGACACGCAGATCAGCCCCATCCCGGGACTGGCCTCAGCGGGCCCTGCCCCTGGCCGAGTCCCTGCATCGCGAGCTGGCGATTGACGGCCACGACTGGCACGCCCTCAAGGCCCAGAGGGCGCGCCGGGGCGCGGAGCAACTGTCTGCTGCCCTGGTGCAGCTGCTGAGCGCGGACGACCCCCAGCGCAACGCCGGCACGCCCGGTCGCGACCGGGCCATCGCCCTGGTGGAGCACGCCCTGCTGTGGTTGCGGGCGGAGATCAGCGACCCCGGCTGCCCCAGCCACGGCCGCTGAGCACGCCAGCGAGCCTGCGGGGTCGGCGCACGGCCAGCTGAAGCCGGTTGCCCCGCGAGCTCCAGCGCACATCATCGAAGCAGTGCTGGATCAGAAACAGCCCCCGGCCCCCCACCGCCTCAGGGCAGACAGGGAGACTGCCCCGGCGCGACTGGGGGGGGACCCCGGTTCCCTCATCCTGCACCTGCCACACCACCCAGCAGGGCGTTTCGATGCGGCGGATGCGCAGCAGCTTGGAGGGATCACTCCCATTGCCATGGCGCACGGCATTGACCAGCGCCTCCTGCAGACCCAGTTGCAGGTCGGCGTGAAGCTGCCGGCAGGCCACCGGCTCCAGCAGCAGCTCCACCAGCGGCGCAAGCTGGAGGGTCGACGGGGTGATGAAGTCTGACCAGCGCAGGGGCATCCAGGTGGCTCTGCAGGGGCCAACCCGACCCTAAGGCGCGGCCGACAGCCAGCCCAGCCCCCCTGACCGAAGACAGTGCCATCAACCAGGCTGTTGCTGCTGAGCGCTCAGCGCTGGAGCCGCTTGACCAGAGCAGGGTGCTGAAGCAGGGCATCCATCAGCCTCACACCGCGGAGCTGGTTGACCAGCGGCATGTGGCCTTCAGGGGCCTCGATCGTCCACTGAAAACCGCCTGGATAACGGGTCCACTGGGAGCCGTCCTTCCAGCCCAGCCTGGGCCAGAGGCGCTCCCAGCGGCCACCGACGGCCGCCAGCAGCCGGGCCTGCACCGTGAACCCGAAGCGCCCGCGGGAGTAGCAGACCCAGAGCCGATCAAGGGCGTCCAGGTCAACGGAGGCCATGGCTGGCACTTCGCTGTAGTAGACGTAGCCGCGCTGTACGGCCGCAGGCCCCGCCAGCTGGCGCAGCACGGTGCTGGTGATGCGATCCGCCTGCTCGAACTCCTGCAGCGCCAGGGCTCGTTGCAGGGGCGCGTGGTCGATCCCCTGGGTGCTGGTGGTGGCGAGCCAACCGCTGGGGTAACGGCTGAGGAAGGCCTCGCGCTGGGTGGGTTCCCCCCGCACCAGCATCTGGATCAGGAAGCCGGCTGCCCAGTCGTCGCCGGTGGGATCCAGGGCGGCGATGTGGTCGAGGACCAGAGGCCGGATGGCCGATGCCTGCCGCTCAAGCTGGGGAATCAGGCTGCGACGCTGCCGCTCGGATCCTGTCTGAAAGCGCTCCAGCAGTCCTGCGGGCGTGGCGGGAGCGGTGACCTGGGGGCCGGAGAGCATGGAAACCGAACCTGATCGGGCCAGCGTGGGCCCACTATGTCAGCCACGAGCATCGCAGGGGGGAGCTCCGTGCCTGCACCTAAGATCCCCTTTTGGACGTCGGGTATGGCCGCAGCCATTCAGTTCTTCCGGGGCGTGGACGAACCGGTCGTACCTGACATCCGGCTGACCCGTTCGCGGGATGGTCTGACCGGCCAGGCCATGTTCGTGTTCGAGGAGCCCAGCGCCCTGGCACCCGAAACCCTCGGCGACATCACCGGAATGTTCATGGTGGACGAGGAAGGGGAGCTGGTGACCCGGGAGGTGAAGGCGCGGTTCGTGAACGGCCGGCCCAGCGCCCTCGAGGCCACCTACACCTGGAAGACCGTGGCCGACTTCGAGCGCTTCATGCGTTTCGCCCAGCGCTACGCAGACAGCCACGAACTCGGCTTCTCCGGCGGTGAGGATCAGCAGCAGGGTGAGTAGGCCTCTGGGCCGTCCGACGGGCCCGATGACCTTTGGGCACTGGCTCGGGCTTCTGGCCCTTGTGGCGGCTCTGATCCTCTTCTGGAGTCTGCGCCAGAGTCTGATCCTGGTGTTCACCGCCGTGGTGATCGCCATGGCGATCTGCACGCTCGTGGCCTATGTGCAGCGGCGCCTGGGTTGCAACCGCGGCCTGGCGCTGTTGCTCAGCCTGGCACTGCTGCTGGTGTTGGGGGTGGTGGTGGGCACCGCAGTGATCCCACCCTTCGTGGAGCAGTTCTCCGAACTGATCAGCAAGCTGCCCGCCGCGGCGAGCACCCTGCTCAACCTGGTGCGTGACGCCATGATCAGCGCCAGCCAGATGCTGTACGGGAACCAGGACGGTGGGCTGCAGAAGCTGAGGGAAGGGCTGTTCAGGGATGGGCAGCTGCCGATCCCCAACCTGGGACAGGGGGCGATGCAGATCGTCGGCCTCGCTGGCGGTGTGGGCGCCGGCCTGCTGCAGCTGGTGTTCGTGATCGCGGTGGCCCTCATGGTGGCGGTGCAGCCCATCGCCTACCGGGAGGTGCTGGTGCTGCTGGTGCCGTCGTTCTATCGCCGGCGTTTTCGCAGCGTGCTGGTGCAGTGCGGCGAGGCCCTCAGTGGCTGGATGGTGGGAGTGTTGATCAGTTCCCTGTGCGTGGGGGTGCTGGCGGCGATCGGACTGTCGCTGCTGGGGGTGAATCTGGTGGCAGCCAACGCCCTTCTGGCAGGCATGCTCAATGTGATCCCCAACGTGGGGCCCACCCTGAGCACGATCTTCCCCATGTCGGTGGCGCTGCTCGACTCACCCTGGAAGTCGCTCGCTGTTCTGGTGCTCTACGTGGTGATCCAGAACGTGGAGAGCTACCTGATCACCCCTTCGGTGATGCAGCACCAGCTGAAGCTGTTGCCGGGCCTCACCCTTTCAGCCCAGATCATCTTCACGATCCTGTTCGGACCGATCGGCCTGCTGATGGCCCTGCCCCTGGCCGTGTGCCTGCAGGTGCTGGTGCGGGAGATCGTGATCCGGGACATCCTCGATGACTGGAGGCGGCGGCGGCCCGTCGACTGACCCTGTTCAGGGATTGCGCGCAAATCAGCGGTTCCCGGATCGGCGGTAGTGGTGCCAGAGGTTGGGTTGCAGCAGCAGCACCGCCACCGCCAGCGGGTGGGTTCTCACCAGAAACACCAGGGCCGTGACCGTGACGTGATCAACGAGCAGGCGCAATTCCAGGCGAAGGTCGAACAGCGCCAGACCGGCGAGCAACAGTGGTACCAGGGGCCAGGGCCGCCCGCCTGGTGGACGGGTGAAGTGCGGCGGCGGTGCCCCGCTCACCGCCGCGCCAACACCGGCAGCAACGTGGGGGCCACGGCGATGCTCGACCAGGCACCCACCACCACCCCGATGCTCAGCGCCACGGCGAACCAGAACAGGGTGCTGCCCCCGAACAGGATCAGGGCGAGCAGAGGCAACAGCGTGGTGAAGCTGGTGAACAGCGATCGGGTGAGGGTTGCCGCAACGGCGGCATCAGCCTGTTCGGCGAGGGAGACGCCCTCCAGCTGGCTGCGCTTCTCGCGGATGCGGTCGAACACCACCACCGTGTCGTTCACCGAGTAGCCCGCCAGGGTCAGCAGGGCCACGGCGAACAGGCTGTTGACTTCCACGCCTGCCAACAGGCCAAGCCAGGCGAACACTCCGCAGGTGATCAGCACGTCGTGACCGAGGCACACCAGGGCCAGCACGGCGTAGAGCCGGTCGTAGCGCAGAGTGATGTAGGCCGAGATGCCGATGAAGCTCACCAGCAGCGACAGCAGACTGGCGCGCAGCAACTGGGCACCGAGGCTGGGACCGATGGTGTCGACCCCCAGGCCGCCGGGCACGGTGCTGCCCAGCTCGGGATCGAGGGCATCGATCACCGCCTGGGACTGGTCCGCCGTCAGCGTGGGAAGCCGGAGCACCACCTGGCGCCCGTCATCGAGCAGCTGAACGGCGCTGCTGCCCAGGCGCGGGGGCTGCTCGCCGGCATCGGCGGGTAGCTCCAGCCCGGCCAGACGACGCTGCAACGCCGCCGTGGTGATCGGATCGCAACCGCCCTGGCAGTCGCGTTCAATCTGAATCTGAGTACCACCGGTGAAATCCAGCCCGGCCCGCAGGGGAGAACCGATCGACGGCGACAGCCAGGACAGCACCAGGCCCAAAAGGCTGAGGGCGATGGCCACGGCCGAGAGGGACCAGAGCTGACGGCGTCGCTGGTTGACGCGGAGGCGCAGAAAGCTGGTGAGGGGAGGCATGGCTCAGGACAGGGCTGTGGGCAGCTGGGCCCTGGCGATGAAGTTGGACGGACGGCGCAGACCGGGGTAGCTCATCAGCAGGCGCAGCAGCACCCGGGTGCACACCAGAGCGCTGAACAGGCTGAGCAGCACACCGATCCCCAGAGTGACGGCGAAGCCCTTGACGAAGCCGGTGCCCAGGGCGAACAGGGCCAGACAACTGATCAGGGTGGTGACCTGACCGTCAACGATGGAGGACACCGCCTGCGAGAAGCCGGCATCGATGGAGCGGATCAGGGTGTTGCCCTCCCGCAGCTCATCCTTGACGCGCTCGAAGATCAGCACATTGGCGTCCACCGCCATGCCCAGCGAGAGGATGAAGCCGGCGATCCCGGGCAGGGTGAGCGTGACGGGGATCAGGGCGTAGACGGCCAGGTTGAACAGGGCATAGAGACTGAGGGCGAGCACCGCCACCACTCCGGCCAGCCGGTAGACGAGCACCATGAAGAGTGCGACCAGGGCCAGACCCATCAGGGCGGCGATCAGGCTGGTGCGCACGTTCTCGGCGCCCAGGCTGGGCCCCACGGTGCGAACCTCGATCACCTCGACCGGCAGGGGCAGTGAACCGCCGCGCAGCTGCACCTCCAGCTCGCGGGCCTCCTCGGCCGTGAAGTTGCCGGTGATGCTGGCGGCTCCCCCGGTGATGCCGGCAGCCTGAAACTCAGGACCAACGCTGGCCTCACTGATCGAGCGGCCATCAAGGACAATGCCCAGCAGGCGCCCGCTGCCGGCCAGAGCCTTGGTGAGCCGCGCGAATTCGTCGCCGCCTTCTCGGGTGAAGTTGAGGGTCACATCCCAGGCGCTGCCGCTCTGCTGCTGCTGGCGGCCGGCCCCCACGAGCTCCCGACCGGTGAGTGCCGCGGGTTCGTAGAGGTCGACGATGCGGGTGTTGACCGTGTCCAGCAGCAGCTCCAGTTGCCGGGTTTCACCGGTGCCCGCGGGCACCTCCACACCCAGTTCGTTCAGGGCCCGAGACAGGTCCTCTGCGGGCAGGGTGGTCTCCGCTTCGGATCCGGATGAGGGTTCTGCGCGGGCCCGTCGGCTTGCCAGCACCGCCTGGGCCTGGCGCTTGAGGGCCAGCAGTCCCCGCATCTCTTCCTCGGTGCCGGGTTTCTGGGCCCGGAACTCCAGCAGGGCAGTGGTGCCCAGCACCCGGGCGGCACGGCTCGGATCCTGTTCGCCGGGGAGCTGCAGCACCAGCTGGTCATCGCCCACGGTCTGGAGGGTGGATTCAGCCACACCCAGGCCGTTGATCCGGCGATCCAGCACCTCCTTCACCGCCTCCAGCTGTTCCCGCTCCACGCGGGTGATGGAGCCGGCGGGCAGCACCTGCAGCGACAGCTGACTGCCTCCACGCAGGTCGAGGCCGAGCTGCAACGGGAACTGGATCAGCAGAGCGGCGGAGGCGATCGCCAGCGCCAGGATCAGGGCGAGCCAGCCTTGTTGGCGGGCCATCTCAGATCACACCCGCTTTCAGGGCCTTGGCGGCCTCCACGATCTGGTGGGGCTGAATGATCGTGAGGTTCTCCAGATTGCCGTTGTACGGGGTGGGGATGTCCTGAGAGGAGAGGCGCACCGGCCGGGCATCGAGGTCGTCGAAGCACTGTTCGGTGATCAGGGCCATGAGCTCGGCGCCGATTCCACCGGTCTTCATGCACTCCTCCACAATCAGCACCTTGTGGGTCTTGGCGACCGAGGCCCGCACCGTGGCCATGTCGAAGGGTTTGAGGCTGATCAGGTCGATCAGCTCCACGTCCACCCCCTCGGCCTCCAGCTGCTCAACGGCCTTGAGGCAGTGATGACGCATGCGCGAGTAGGTGAGGATGGTGACGTCCGATCCCTCGCGCACCAGCTCCGCCTGATCCAGAGCGCAGATGTAGTCGCCCTCGGGCAGGATTTCACTGAGGTTGTAGAGCAACACGTGCTCGAAGAACAGCACCGGGTTGTTGTCGCGGATGGCTGCCTTCATCAGCCCCTTGGCGTTGGTTGGAGTACTCACGGCGACGATCTTGATGCCGGGCACGGCGTGGAAGTAGGCCTCCAGGCGCTGGCTGTGTTCGGCGCCGAGCTGCCTGCCCACTCCACCGGGGCCACGCACCACGGCCGGGATCGTGTAGTTGCCGCCGCTGGTGTAGCGGAGCATGCCCATGTTGTTGGAAATCTGGTTGAACGCGAGCAGCAGAAAGCCCATGTTCATCCCCTCCACGATCGGCCGCAGCCCGGTCATGGCGGCGCCCACCGCCATGCCGGTGAAGGAGTTCTCGGCGATGGGGGTATCGAGCACCCGCAGCTCGCCGTACTTCTCGTAGAGATCCTTGGTCACCTTGTAGGAGCCGCCGTAGTGGCCCACGTCCTCACCCATGACGCAGACGTGGGGATCGCGGGCCATCTCCTCATCGATGGCCTCGCGGAGGGCGTTGAACAGCAGCGTTTCGGCCACGCGTGGGCAGGCTTCGGCAGGCGGCCAACCTATCTCAGGCGCGTTCGACCCTCAGCCACCGGCGGCGAAGGTGCTCAGGATCAGCACCGACAGGAGCATGCCCGGCAGCAGCAGGGTGATCAGCAGGCCCAGGTCGTGGAGGGTCATGGCCGAACGAGACAGTCCCGAAGCTAGGGAGAGGAACGCGCCTTGTCAGCCTCCGGGGCGGCCGGCGTCAGCAGGCTGCGCAGGCAGGCCAGGGTGAGCCCCAGGGCGATGAAGCCGAAGCTGAAGGTGGCCAGGAAGGCCATGCCCACCAGAAGGGTCTTGAGAGCGGTGGCGATCGACTGGGCGACGCTCGAGGCGTAGTGGGGGGGATGCAGGGCGTAATAGAGGGCCATGCGTCGGCTCAGGCCCAGACACAGCCAGCTGAGCAGGCCGGCGGTGAGTGCACCGGAGAGCAAGCTCAGGGGACCCTTGCGCCGGGGCGGCTCGGAGCCAGGCGCCGCAGCGCCCAAAGGCCGCGCAGGCGGACTCGGGGGGACAGGGCTGGGACTGAAACCAGCCTCGGGAGTTGGATCGCTCACGACACCAGCATGGCGCCTGTCCGACGGAACCCACAGACCCAGCTCGCAAAGCCTTCCTCCGCCAGCTCAGAGGCCAGCTGCGCCTGGGAGGCCAGCGCCTGCTCCCGATCGGCGAACAGCGCGAACAGGCTGGGCCCTGAACCACTCATGGCCACCGCGAGGCTGCCCGGCAGCCGGCGCAGCAGGGCCAGTCCCCCACGCACGCTGGCCAGCTCCGGCTCCACCACGGCCTGGAGATCGTTGCGCAGGGGCGGCAGCGGTCCACCGCGGCGCAGGGCCTGCACCAGGGACCCGCGGCGCAGGGCCTCACGGCGGCGCTCGAAGGCCTCCTCACCACTGAGGTAGCTGCCACCACGCCGCTCACGGCAGCGGCCATAGGCCCAGGGCGTGCTCACCGTGGCGTCGGGGTGCTTGATCAGCAGCACCGCCAGGGCTTGGATGTCTGCGGGCTCCAGCGGTTCGAGCCGCTCCCCGCGGCCGAAGCAGAGCTGCGTGCCACCCGGCAGACAGAACGGCACATCGGATCCCAGGCGGGCCGCCATGGCCTGCAGCTCAGAATCGCTGAAGCCCAGCCCCCAGAGAGCATTGAGGCCCACCAGGGCAGCGGCCGCATCGCTGGAGCCTC
>JBFLKL010000010.1:0-3569 GCA_040883175.1 Synechococcaceae cyanobacterium
AGCACCCCTGGAGGCCGTTGTGGAGCTGCCGCTCTGGCGTGTGCCGGGCAGATAACTGGGAACCGTCAGCAGGCGGATTGAGCAGACGGGGCCATGGGGTGTGGCCATGGCTGCTGGGGTGCGGAAAACACCGACCTCACGCCCCGCAGGTGTAGAGCTCTCAGCGTGAGCCGCAGGGACAGGCTGCGGCTCTGCCTGCGTTGAGGCCCTCGATGAGGCCCATGCCTCAGACATCACCCAGGCCCAGTTGCCTGGCGCCCGCCTGTCCGTCGTGCCGACAGCGGCGATCGAGGGCCTGCACCGGCACCGTCTGCTGATGAGCTGGCTGGACACCCTGTAGGAGCAGGCAAGGGGTCCCACAAAGCGCGATCACCTGGGGCGAAGCACCAGATCAGTCACTGATTGCACGCCAGCAGCGAGACATCCGTGCGTGGCAGGGGATGAAGACTTCAGCCTGCGATGAACCTCACAAGTGAGACTGTCATTGGGCCAGACTGGCTGACAGGGTCAGTGATCACGAGTATTCTTTGAGAATCGATCGGAAACTTAGTCGATGGCATCTCAGAGCACTTCAAGGGACCAGTTTCTCAAGGCGGTTCATGAAGACTGGCAGCTGCAAAAAGCCCTGGAAAACCAGGAGATTGCACAAGCCACCTTGAGGGTTGCCAAAGCGGCAGGTTTCACATGTAGCATCTCCGATCTAATCCGAACTACCCTTACGACAGCGGCCACGACAGTGCACCCATCAATGGACAATGAACTGGAGTCGATCGACTTTGATGGTGATGGAGCTCCTGATGCCGTTATGAAAGAGGGTCGTTGGGTGATGCTCGATACAGTGGATTAATCTGGACAGGAATCCTGGGTCATATCGAGCAATGGAAATCTCCTGAGGACTGAGCCAAGCCTCAGGCTCCTGGCGTTGCGACTGAGAGCGCATGTCCGATTCAGATGTTCTGGACGCGGATGCAACCCAGGGTGGGCAGGAGTTTCTGCTGCGGCGCCCATGCTCCGGGCCAGCCACAGGCGGTGCCGCCGCCGTGGAGCATGATCCCGGCCCGGCCGACCCTGTTCTCCTGGCCCTCCAGCTCGACCATTGCGAAGCTGTACCAGCCATAGGCCTGCAGACACTGGTGGCCTCAAGCTGCTGCACTGACTGAGCAACACCTTTGAGAAGAGATCTCCAGATCTGACAGACCTCACCAGCCCGCATCTGCGAATGGCGGGATTGGGGTTGTGCCGCCCGTTGCTTCGTTGAGGGAATGGCCCTGGCAGCCGACGACACAACGGAAAACTTTGTAAGCACTATCAAAGGATCGCGAGCAAAGCCGAGTAGTGTTGATCATCACTGGCACCACAAGAATGGCGATCTCACAGCGAACCATCGACATCGTCAAGGCAACCGCACCGGCAGTCAAGGAGCACGGTGAGGCGATCACCACGCGAATGTATGAGATCGCCTTTGCGGAGCGGCCTGACTACAGGCTGGGCTTTGAGAACACCTGGATGGTTGACGCCCATGGCAATGGCCAGGCCAAGAAGCTGGCTGCCTCTGTGTATGCGTATGCAACGCATATCGACAACCTGAAAGAGCTTGCCTCAGCCGTTGATCGGATTGCCCACAAGCACGTGGAAGCACGGATTCTACCTGAGCAATACTCCCTGATTGGCGCAAAGCTGCTCGAGGCCATGAAGGACGTGCTTGGAGAGGCCGCCACAGAGGACGTCATTGATGCCTGGGGTGAGGCGTACAACGCCCTGGCAACAATCTTCATTGATGCAGAAGCCAAGCTGTACAAGGAGAATGATCAGGCCCTTCTCGAGAAGCTCAATGAAGCTGAATCGTGATGCTCCTGGCCATGAACAGATGGCTTCCTGAGGGCACTCATCGTTAGCCGTCGAGTGGTGCCTGTGCTCTCGGCGGGTTGAGCAACCCGGCAGCTGGCAGCAGTTCTCCAGGCGTGGGTGCTGCTGCCCCTCGGCATCGAGCCAGAGGATGCGGTAGACCTCGCCGGCTGTGGTGAGCAGGTGCACCGCCACAAGACGGATCTGACAGGCCTGGGGCTTGGGGGCCATGGCGGGGAAGGCAAGGAACGCGATCCCGACGGCTGGCGTGGCTCAGCCCTGGCGCGGTGAGGCGAGCCTCAGGCATCCCCGGCTTGCCGTGGACGAACCTCAACCCAGGGGTCTCCGGCGCGCAGCAGCTCCAGTGCTGGCTGCAGGGTGGTGACCAGTGCTTGCTGGAGCGCTGCGTTGCTGCAATTGCCAACCCGCAGCCAGACCACCTGCGGTGGTGGGCCCTGCTCATCGAGGAGCCGGATGAAGTCCCGGTCCTTGGTCATCACCACGGCACCGGCAGTCCGTGCTTGCCGGAAGATGTCGCGATCCGTGGCGTCTCTCAGTGGGATCTCGCGCACGGGCACCGCTTCGAGATCCAGATCCTGGGTGTTGAACCAAGATGCGAGCAGAGGGGGCAGCTGGGCATCCAGCCGCAGCTTCATCCCACCAGCACCGGGTGATCGATCTGCCGGGCCGCGTAGTCCAGTGCCGCCTTGAGGTACTCCAGCTCCAGATCAGGGAAGTCCGCCAGGATCTGCTCGCTGCTCAGCCCGGCCGCATAGAGCTCCAGGATGTCGCTGACCCGGATGCGCATGCCGCGGATGCAGGGCCTGCCACCGCACTGCTCCGGGTTGTGGGTGATCCGGGTTGCTGCCATCGGCTCAGGCTACGGGGGCCGGTGTGGTCGTAGGCCTTGTCTGAGGACTCGGGCCTCAGCTGAGTGAACGACCCAGCAGCAGATCCCGCGCTCCGTTCACCAGCTGCATGGTGCTGTGCTCGCCGCCGCGGTCCGGATGGTGCTCACTGGCGCAGCACTTCCAGGCCTGGTTCACCTGCGCCTCGCTGAGCCGGCCGGAGAGCGGCAGGTGCAGCCGCTGGCGGGCGACGATCGCATCGAGGTCGGGGTGCTTGCCCAACGGGCCCCGGTCGGCCTTGCTGAGGGCGTGGCTGCGTCTGCTGCCCGCCTTGCTCTTTCGCTTCTTCCCGGCGCTGGTGCTGCTGAAACCCTTGGCGCCAGCAGCATCCGTGCTCTGCCGCTGCTGCCTGGGTTCGCTTCTGGCGATGGTGAGCAGGACGGCCGGCCGCTCCAGGGTCGTTGTGGACATGAAACACCTCACTGGCCTCCAGCTTGCTGCAGCGTCAACTCACCCCGGCCGGCGGCGGATTGTGCTCGGCGGATTACGGCCGCTCACCAAGCTCGCCAGACGTCCAGGCCTCAGCGGGGCAACAGGCACTCCAATTCCCGCAGCCGCTGCTCCAGGGCCTCGATCTTCTCCAGGTAGGTGAGGGCCAGGGCCATCCCGGGTGGATTGAGCCCGAAGGCGTCCCGCAGCTTCACCACGCGACGTGCCTGGTGCACCACGCGGGAGTGGAAGCGCCAGCCTGCCTCTCCCTGGCTGGTTTCAAAGACGCCGAACTCCACCAGCTCCACCAGCTCCTCCTGGGCCAGGCCCGAGGCCGCCAGCAGTTCTGTCGTGTCCACTGGCTTCTCATCGTCCGCAGGGTGGAGG
>JBFLKL010000132.1:0-4341 GCA_040883175.1 Synechococcaceae cyanobacterium
CGTGCAGGACCCCTGGTACCCGGGCGGCGACTTCGACCCGGTCGAACTGCTGCGGCTGGCGCCGCTCACCAGCCACCTCTGGCCGGCCCGGCGCCAGGGGCTGGCGCCGTTCTGCACGGCTCCGGCGCGGCTGCTGGGGCTGGAGTGGGACGGCCTGGTGCGCGAAGGCGGGCCGGCGGATCTGGTGCTCCTGGCCGCGGGCAGCTGGCCGGATCTGCTGGCCCGCAGTCCTCAGCGCCTGGTGCTGCGGGATGGCCACTGCCTGCCGCCGCCGGCCCTGCAGCAACCCTCGCCCCTGCTGCCGCCCGTCAGCATGGGCTGATCCCCCCCGGCAGCCATGCAGCCCTGTCCCAGCGATGCCCAGATCGACGCCCTGGCCGCTGAGCTGCGTCGGCGGGACCCAGAGCTGGCGCTGGTCACGGCCGCCGAGGCCGGCGACCTGGAGCGCCTCTCGCGCGACTACCACGACTATTCGCCGGTGCTGGTGCAACGGTTCCGCGGCAAACGGGCCCAGCTGGCGGTGCGGGCCACGGGTGTGGAGCAGGTGCGGCTGGTGGCCGGGGCCTGTGCCCGCCATGCCGTTCCCCTCACCGTGCGCGGTGCCGGCACGGGCAACTACGGCCAGTGCGTGCCCCTGGCCGGCGGGCTGGTGCTCGAGCTCACCGGCCTGCAGCGGCTGCGCCACCTGGACCCGGCCAGCGGTGTGATCGAGGTGGAGGCCGGCGCCGTGATGGCCGCCGTCGACCAGCAGCTGGCCCCCCATGGCAGGGCCCTGCGACTGGTGCCGAGCACCTGGCGCACAGCCACCATCGGCGGCTTCATCGCCGGTGGATCGGGGGGCATCGGCTCGCTGCGCTGGGGCTTCCTGCGCGATCCCGGCAACCTGCTGGGGCTGGAGGTGGTGACGGTGGAACCCGAGCCGCGGCTGCTGCGGCTGGATGCGCCCGCCAGCGCCCCGCTCAACCATGCCTACGGCACCAACGGCATCCTCACGGCGCTCCGGCTGCCCACCACCGAGGCCATCGCCTGGCAGCAGCTGGTGGTGGGCTTCGCGGGTTGGGAGCAGGCTCTGGAGGTGGCCCGTGCCCTGCCGGCCACGGCCTTTCTGCTCAATGGCCTCACGCTGCTGGAGGCCCCGATCGCGGCTCTCTCCCCCTGGCCGGCCTGCTGCCCCGCGGCGGCGGCCGGGGAGCACCGCCTGCTGCTGCTGGCCGCTCCAGACGCCCTCGAACCCCTGCCCGCCTGGCTGGCGCAACGGGGCGGCGATCTCGTCTGGCAGGCCCCCCAGGGCAGCAGCCGCGGCCTGCCGCTGCGGGAACTGTGCTGGAACCACACCACCCTGCACTGGCGCGCCCAGGTGAGCGGCTGGACCTACCTGCAGCTGCTGCTGCCCGAGCCGGTGGCGCCCTGTCTGGAGGCCCTGCGACGGCGCTGGGGCGATGACCTGCTCTGGCATCTCGAGGCGGTGCGCCAGCAGGGGGTGCCCCGGCTGGCGGCCCTGCCGCTGCTGCGCTGGCAGGGGGAGGAGCGGCTGCTGGAGCTGATGGACCAGGCCCGATCCCTGGGGGCCGTGCTGTTCAACCCCCACGTGATCACCGTGGAGGATGGCGGTCTGGGGGTGGTGGATGCCGACCAGGTGGCCGCCAAGGCGGCCTACGACCCGGCCGGGCTGCTCAACCCCGGCAAGCTTCGGGGGTGGGTCGAGCGGTAGATGTCTGCCTGCGGGTGTTTTCAGGGAGCCGGATGCGGCCCATCGACCCTGCCTGAAGGATGCTTCGCTCTCGCCATGTCATGCCTGCATAGCCGGTCAGTCTCCACATCCATGGAACGTCCTGTGAGGCTCAGGAGGGGAAACCCGGTCGGGAAATGCTCTGACAGGTGCCACTCTGGCAACAAACAGCTGCTCGGCGGCAATCAATGTGATGTCAGACCCTAGGGTTCTGCGCCCGTCAGGCCCGAGAAGATCTTGAGCATCTGCTGGACCAACTGATTCACCTGGGCCTCTTTCTTTTCTCGACTCAGATCGCTGAGACTCGCCCGGCGGTCACTGACCAGTTTGGCCAGTCGTTCCACCAGGCGTGGATTGCCTTCCAGCAGAGCCCTGAGATCGTCACGTTCCACCTCCAGAAGGACACATTCCTGCAATGCCCGAACGGTGGCACTGCGCGGTTCTCCGCTGAAGACGCTCATTTCGCCGAAGATCGCTCCTTGCCCCAGTTCGGTCACTTTCTTTTCGAAGCCATCCTGCAAGAGCTTGATCACCTCGACCCGTCCCTCGACCAGCTGAAAAAGCGCGTCGCCTTCTTCGCCTTCGATCACTATGGCTTCTCCAGCCGCAAAGCGAATACAGCGGGTGAGAGGAGCAACTTGCTCCAGTTGTGCAGGGCTGAGATGACTGAAGAGCGCATTTCGTGCCAAAAGATTTATGCGATCCTGTGTGTCATAGCCAGCGCGGTCCTTGTTGGAGGCCGCCAGTCGCATCGGCTTGAGTTCCCGTACCGGATAGGGCAGTCTGCTGCCCTGGCGCTCAAGTGCATACCAGATCTGGGCGAGAAGCTGGCCTCTCAGAACATCAAGACCATTGTCTGTGGGGTCCTCCTGCCACAGCTCCAACTCATAGGTGATGGCATGCTCTTCGTAGGCATAGACGAAAGCCGTGGGTTCGGGTTTCGGAAGAACAAGCGGATGGCTTCTAGCCACCCGAATCAAGAGCTCCGTTGCCTTTTCTGGCGGTAGCATCATGTCGAGACTCACATGGATTTCCCTGGCGATCGGACCGCGCGGACCAAACCGAAGAATCTCTGTATCAGTATTCCACAGTCTGCTGTTGGGGAGAGTGATCAAGGCCCCGTGAACATGCTGGAGGCGTGTGCTCATCAGCTTGAGGGAAACGACCCAGCCTTCAATGCCGTCACCTGAAGTGATGAAGTCACCTTCCTGGAATGGTGAATCGAGCTGCAGAACGATGCCTGCAAAGAAGTCCTTGAGAGATTCCTGTGCCGCCAGGCCAATCACGGCAGTCAGGATTGCGGATGTGGTCACGAGGCCCAGCACATTGATCTTTGCCTGCTCCTGAAGTACCACGACAGTGATAAGTGTGGCGACCGTCAACATGCCGAGATCTCGCAGAATCTTGGCTGGCCGAGGCCACCAGGGCAGAGCGCTGGGGAACTCCAGTGTGAGCCACACCGCCAACTCCAGGATGGCGTAGAAGCGGATGAGCAAGAGAACTGTCTCCAGCCAGGGACGCAGCCCAGGTGTGACAAACTCAGCTGGGACACTGCGGATGGCCAGCCAGGTCAGAATTGCCAGGCTGGGCAGCCGTAAGGGTATCGGTGCCAGACGGCGCTTGCGACAGATGAACCGCACTGCAAGCAGCGACAGCTCCAGGCCGAAAGCGATCAGGAGGTTATCTAGGATGGGCATGCCCCAGGAGGGAGACTGCTAGGGAGCAGGAATTCAGGCCTTTTCCCGTAAACTGGAAATCACGTTCCGCCAGGAGGCTACGGATCCCACTCCTCAAGGATAAGCCCTTTGTGGCATCATCGCAATTGTCGCAGGACCAGCTACTTCTTAGGTGTTCACGCTGTTTCAGAACGACGATATTTCTCGCTTCGAATGCGAATGTCTTCAGACTGCGACCCGAACGCAACTTTGTTTGTAACGGCATCCATCTGCAGCCACAACACAGAGCAAGTTCGCTAGCAACCCAGGCTCAGACGGGTGTCGGCGCCGGTGCGGGGGTTGGTGCCCTCGGCCTCGCGGCAGAGCTGCAGCTGGTCGGCCCGGTCGATCAGGGCCTCGCTGAAGTCGGCGTTGGTGACGGTGGCACCGGCGAAGTTGCTTCCCGCGGCGATCACGCCGCTGAGCACGGCATCGGTGAAATCGGCACCGGAGAAGTCCACCTTGTCCATCAGCACGCCGCTGAGGTCGGCGCCGCGGAAGCTGGCCTCCGGGAAGGCGGCCTGGGTGAGGATCGCCCCGTGCAGGTTGGCGTCGCTGAAGTCGGCGTGCCGGCCGGCGGCCCCGGCGAAGGAGGTGTTGGCGAGATCCTGGCCGTGGAAGTCGGCCTCGTTCTGGTTGGTGAGCGTGTAATCCACCCCCGAGAACTCGGCCCTGGCCGGGTTCGGCGCCAGCAGCACGGCAAGCCCCACGAGGACCAGCCCCAGCAGAAGGATCAGTGCCGCCATCAAGCCGGCGGCGCCGGGCCGTGCGATGCGCTGGCCGGGGTGGGGCGGCAAGGGAGTGAACACAGGGGAGCGGCAGGTGCTGGTTCTCACTCTGATGGTCTGGGGCGGACGGCGCGGGAGTTGGTGCCAGATCCCTGGGTCAGGACCGTCC
>JBFLKL010000133.1:0-2695 GCA_040883175.1 Synechococcaceae cyanobacterium
GAGCAGCAGCGTCACCAGCTCAGCGGCGCCACCCCGGCCAGTTCTCGCGATCGCTCCATCAGCCCAGAGGATGCCGGGGTGATCTGATGGCAGGCGACGCCCTGGCCGCCGCCGATGGCCAGTGGCCTCGGCTGCTGATCGAGCTGGCGGGTCTGGCGCCGGAGCAGCTCCAGAACCGCCACCAGCCCTGCCCCGCCTGCGGCGGCACCGATCGCTACCGCTGGGACCAGGACGAGGGTGCCGGCGGCTGGTTCTGCAACCAGTGCGGCGGCAAGGACCACCGCGGCGGCGGCGGCAACGGCATGGACCTGCTGCTGGTGGGATCGCGGCGGGCATCGAGCATCTGGTCGCGGGCGTTGTGGGCCTTGTCGGCCGCGCTCACCCGCACGGAGTCCAGTTCCGCCACTTTCAGGTGGTCGAGGTAGCGCTGCTTACGCTCCAGCCATGGTTCCTTCTCGCCGCCGACGGCCACGGGGCCATTGGTGTCGGTGCAGTCAGCCACGATCCGCGCCACCCATTCGCCGAATCGCTCGGCGCTGGCTGCCGTGAAGCTCGGCGGCCCAGTGCAGGGCCTTGATGTAGCGGGCGCTGTGGGCCGGTGATGTCTCGCTCATGGTGCTGGAGCCTTGCGCCGGTCTTCCCATGTGTGTGGTGCTGGCCCGCTTGTGCTCAGGGGGGTGGATCGGGCGGCTCGCGGGTGGATTGCCGTGCCACCGCCGCAACCCGATGGCATTACTGTAGTGAAACTCACTACATTCCTGGCCGTGGTCGAGGCGGAACCCGTTGTTGTCAGTGCCTCCGAGGCCAATCGCTCCTTCTCCGCCCTGCTGCGGCAGGTGGCCGAAGGGAAGAGCTTCACGGTGCAGTCCCACGGCCGCCCCGTGGCCACCCTGGCGCCGGTCCAGACCGCCAGGCCGTCGCTGCGTAGCGCGCGCCAGGCCTTGCTCGCCCGGCTGGCCGCTCAGCCTGCCACCGGCGAACCCCGCACCTGGCGACGCGAGGAGCTCTACGACTGATGCGGGCGGCACTCGACACCAACCTGCTGGTCTACGCGGAGGGGTTCGGAGATGGGGAGCGGGTTAGTGCCACCCGGGAGCTGCTGCGGCAGCTGGCGGATGCCGACCTGGTGGTGCCGTTGCAGTGCCTGGGGGAATTGTTCCGGGTACTCACCGGCAAAGCCGGCCGCAGCGCCCCGCAGGCGCAGGAGGCGGTGCTCGGCTGGATGGATGCCTTCCCGGTGCTGGAGAGCAGCGCTGCGGCCTGGCGTGGCGCCATGGACCTGTGCGTGGCCCATTCGTTCTCCAGCTGGGATGCTCTGGTGCTCAACGTCGCCGCTGAAGGCGGTGCCCGGCTGCTGCTCACGGAAGACCTGCAGCCCGGTTTCAGCTGGCGCGGCGTTCGCGTGGTGAATCCGCTGGCGGCCACAGCTGATGCGCTGCTGGTGCAGCTGCTGGGCTGAGCTGGTTCAACCCCGAGACACGCGTGGCGCCAATAGCGGCCATCGCAAGGTCATGACTGCACGGGCCCCATGGGCCAGCAGCATGGTGGCCGGGGCGTCAGTGGGCCCGTCGATCAACCGCAGGGGGGAGAGAGGCTCAGCAGACGTCATGGACCGATCCTGGTCCAACCTTGGGCGCGGCGGTCCCGCGAGGAATCCGCTGGTCTTGCCACCGCTGCTGCAGCTACTGGGTTGAGCAGCCCCAGCGCCTCCTCCACGCCGCATCCAGCCTTCGGGTGGAGGTGCCAGCTACATGGAATAGTATGAACGTACGCACAGGCCCATTGCGGCGCTTCGGCCGGGCTGCTCCGTGTTTGTCCGGCACGGGGAGCAACCCGACCCCTTTGCCGCCTTGCTCCTGTACGGCTACATCGGTGCTCGTGGGGGGATCGGCCTCTGGCAGGTGATCGACCTGGACAGTGAGGTGGTGACCTATGCCCACCCGTCAGAGATCATCGCCGTGCTGGACGCTCGAGGGCTTCAGGGACCCGACCGACTCCCCGAACACCATCCGGCCAAACCCGACTGGGAGGGGGTGGCAAGCGGCGTGGTCTTCGCTGAGTGAAGCTGATCAGGGAGTCCCCGCGACGGTCACCTGCCGTGTGCTCGGGGGGGGGGGGGCTCCAGGCACCGAGGTTCCGTTCTGGTGAGCTGGTGGGTGCGACATCTCGCCCTGCTGCGATCCTGAGACGGGATCCCGCAGCTGCCACGGATGGATCTGTTTGACCGCCAGTGGGTCACCTACCGGACAGTGGTGGACCACGACCTGATGGAGCATCGCCAACTGACAGGCGCCATCAACGCGGCAATTCACACCTGGCTGGCTGGCCGGGACGCGGGTGCAGAACGGCCACGCATGGTGGATCTCGGCTGCGGCGACCTCGGCGTGCTGGCACCAATGCTGCGAAACCTGCCACTGGGCTGCTACGCAGGTCTGGACCTCTGCGCCGAGGTGCTGCCGAAGGCCAAGGCCACTCTCGGTCCGGTTGCCTTCGCCTGTCAGTGGCAGACGCAGGATCTGATGGACTGGGCAGCAGCAGAGCCTGGCCCTGAGCAGGTTCATCTGCTCCATTCCAGCTTTGCCGTGCACCATCTATCCGATGGCGACAAGCTGCGGTTTCTACAGCTTGCCCACCGCCAGCTGACACCCGATGGGATGTTCCTGTGGGCCGACGTGTTCCGAGATCCCGGTGAAGC
>JBFLKL010000134.1:0-23157 GCA_040883175.1 Synechococcaceae cyanobacterium
CGGGCCGGTCCGGAAGGGGCCGGCATCCTCGCCGAGACGCACGGTCGCCAGGTACGGCTCGGCCTCGAAGGCCACGAAGGGCACCAGCCGGCGCACCCGCTCCCGCACCTCCCTTCGCAGCAGCAGGCGGGTGTCGGCAGTGAGGGCGCCGTTCACCAGCAGCCGCGGCTCATGAAGATAGACAGCCGCCGCCAGCCGGGCCGCTGGACTGCGCAGGGGCACCCCCGCTCTGCCCGTGTAGTGGGTGTAGAAGTTCGCGTCGCCTTCGGGGAAGTTGAACTCCCGCACCTGGGTGGGCGCAAGGGCGTAGGGACCGGGCAGCGTGCCGAAGTAGAGGCTGGGCTGGCCCACCGGGATCGCCGCCTTCACCTGCTCGCGGCTGATGTCCAGATCAGGGCTGCCGCTGATGCGGCTGTTGGCTCCCAGATCGCTGATGAAGAACTCCGGCAGGCCGTCGGGGGTGCTGGTGTTCACCGGTGTGACGGTGAAACCCTGGCCGTGGGTGAACACCAGATGGCGGTTCAACCAGGTGCGCGCCGCCGGCTGCAGCCCGGAACTGTCCACTTCGCGGGCCGTGATGATCACCTGCTGCTGCTGGGGCGGGCCGTCGCCCGAGGCGATCGCGTAGCGGTCGACCGTGGGCTCGGAGAAGCGGTAGAACACCCGCAGCTGCTGCAGCTGCCGGTTGGTGGCCAGCAGCGGCTGGCTGTCCCAGAGCCGGATGTTGCGGATCGTCGCCTCGCTCCGCGCCAGATCGGCACGGCTGATGCGGTCGTTGGGATTGACGTTGCGGGTGTTGATGCGATCGAGCTGGAAGGCCGCCCGGGTGGCGTCGATGGAGCGGGCCAGGTAGGGCGTTTCGCGCTCCAGCTCGCGCGGGTTGACCACCAGCAGCTGAATCGCCGGCAGCAGCACCGCCTCCAGCAGCAGCACGAGCAGCAGCACCATCCCGCTCACCATGAAGGTGCGGCCGCGCCAGCCCCGCCGTGGCAGGGGCAGCACCAGCAGCAGGCCGGTGATCAGTGCCAGCAGGGCGGCGAGGGTGCGCAGCGGCAGGGACACATGCACGTCCACCCAGCCGGCCCCAGGGACACTTCCCAGGGTGCTGAGCAGCAGCTGGTGGCGGCTGAGCCAGAAGCCGGCGGCCAGGGCCAGGGCGAACAGACCCCAGGGCAGGCGCAGAGCCCGCAGCTGGGCCGAGCTGAAGCCGCCGAAGCGGCCGTCGCTGAGCTGGGGTGGACGCGCCATCAGTCCCCACAGGCCGGCGGCGGTGTGGGCCGTGCCCAGGGCGAGCGCCAGGGTGAGACCGAAGGCCAGGGCCGGAAAGCGCGCCAGGGCGAAACTCACGTCGGCGGCGAGCATCGGCTCGCGCAGGCCGCTGTCAGGAGCGAGCAGGGCCAGGCTCCAGATCCCCCAGCCCCGGGCGAGGGCCACAGCGGCGGCGGCACTGGCCAGTGCCGCCAGCAGCCGTGGCGTGCGCAGGGGCCAGCGCAGCAGGGCCAGCAGCACCACCACGGCCAGCACCAGCACGGGCGGCCAGGACAGATCCGCCAGCGCCACCAGCCCATGCAGCCGGCGCGGGTCGAAGGGATTGAGCAGCAGCCGCTGGGCCAGCTGGATCAACAGCAGCAGCGACAGCAGCTGGGCAGCAGCCAACAGGAGCAGGGCCAGCAGGTAGGGCAACGGGGCCAGAACGAAGCGGGTGGGCTCTCCAGCCCCGACGGCAGGCCGGCGCCACAGCCACTGCAACCAGCCCTGCAGCCCTGCGGCCAGGGCCAGACCCAGGGCCAGACCGAGGGCCTGGAGCAGCCAGCGGCGCACCAGCACCGCGGCCCAGCCGAACTGCCCGAACCACTGCCACTCCACCCACCCGCGGGCGGCAGCCACCAGGACAACGGCCAGCACCAGGGCCACGGCGGCCGCCAGCAACGGCCAGGGAAGGCGCCGCAGTTGCCGCCGCATCGGAGCAGACCTCTCCGGCCGACCTTAGGCAGGGCCGGCACAGCGGGCGACCGGACAGAATCCCGATCTCCACCATCGGCTTTTGGCGGCAGGTTCGTTCGGCGCTGTTAGCCTCCGGTTTCACGCCCGGGTTCCACCGTGACGGCCACCCTGTCCCGTACCCCCCTCTCAGGCCCCACCTTCACCGGCCTGCGCTGCAAGGAGTGCGGTGAGCCCTATGCCCCCGGCGCCCGCCACGTCTGTGAAGACGTCTGCTTCGGCCCGCTCGAGGTGGTCTACGACTACGAGGCGATCAGGAGCCGTGTCAGCCGGGCAACGATCGAAGCCGGGCCGGCCTCGATCTGGCGCTACCGCGAGTTCCTGCCGATCGAGGGCGATCCCATCGACGTGGGCACGGGCTTCACGCCGCTGCTGCGGGCCGACAACCTGGCCCGGCGCCTGGGCCTCAAGCGCCTCTACATCAAGAACGACGGCGTCAACATGCCCACCCTGTCCTTCAAGGACCGGGTGGTGAGTGTGGCGCTCACCCGCGCCCGCGAGCTGGGCTTCACCACGGTGAGCTGCGCCTCCACCGGCAACCTGGCCAACTCCACCGCCGCCATCGCCGCCCACGCCGGCCTCGACTGCTGCGTGTTCATCCCCAGCGACCTGGAGCTGGGCAAGGTGCTGGGCACGCTCATCTACAACCCCACCCTGATGGCGGTGAAGGGCAACTACGACCAGGTGAACCGCCTCTGCTCGGAGGTGGCCAACACCTACGGCTGGGGCTTCGTGAACATCAACCTGCGCCCCTACTACTCCGAGGGTTCCAAGACCCTGGGCTACGAGGTGATCGAGCAGCTGGGCTGGCAGTTGCCGGATCACATCGTGGCGCCGCTGGCCTCCGGCTCCCTGTTCACCAAGATCCGCAAGGGCTTCGACGAATTCATCAAGGTGGGGCTGGTGGACGAGAAGCCCGTGCGCTTCAGCGGCGCCCAGGCCGAGGGCTGCAGCCCGATCGCCCAGGCCTTCGCCGAGGGCCGCGATTTCATCACCCCGGTGAAGCCCAACACCATCGCCAAGTCGATCGCCATCGGCAATCCGGCCGACGGCCCCTACGCCATCGACATCGCCAACGCCACCCGGGGCTCCATCGCCGCGGTGAACGACACCGAGATCATCGAGGGCATCAAGCTGCTGGCCGAAACCGAGGGTGTGTTCACCGAAACCGCCGGCGGCACCACCATCGCCGTGCTCAGGAAGCTGGTGGAGCAGGGCAGGATCGACCCCGATGAAACCACCGTGGCCTACATCACCGGCAACGGCCTCAAGACCACCGAGGCGGTCGCCTCCGCCATCGGCGAGCCCTACCTGATCGAGGCCCAGCTCGACAGCTTCCGGCAGGCCTGGGAGCAGGCCCAGGCCGGTCACGCCGCAGCCGGCTCCCCCGCCTGATCCGCCGCGGGGGCCCCCACGCCCCGGCTCAGGCTGCACCACCCCGATCGCCATCTCCATCCCGACATCTCCCGTCCCCCATGGCCGTTCAGGTTCTGATCCCCACTCCCCTGCAGAAATTCACCAACAACGAGCCCAGCGTGGAGCTGGAGGCCACAAGCGTGGCCGCCCTGGTGGAGGCCCTGGAGAGTCGGTTTCCGGGCATCCGCGCCCGCCTCTGCGATGACAGCGGCAAGCTGCGCCGTTTCCTGAACATCTACGTCAACAGCGAGGACATCCGCTTCCTCGACAACGAGACCACCGCCCTGAGCGACGGCGATGAGGTGTCGATCGTGCCCGCCGTGGCCGGAGGCTGAATCGCCCCAGCTGACTCACCGGTTGGTAGCGAGGGCAGCAACGCCCCAGCTGCGCCTGCAGGTCAATAGCGTTCAGTTCTGTTCCGCCAGCTCCGATCCCGCGCCGGGCGCGCTTCGGCTCCATCGCCATGACCCAGGCCCCGAGCTCCCACAGCACCGCCGACTGGCAGTCCAAGGCCCGCCTCTACGACTACCGCCAGGCCGCCAACCCCGTGCGGGCGGGCCTGACCGAACCGATCGGCTACCGGAGCTGGGATCCCCAGCTGCACGCCACCGGGCCCAGCGCCGTGATTCCCCTCGACCTCAGCGCCGAACTCGGCTGCCCGGGGCCGGCCACCAGCCCGGGGCTGGCAGCCCACTTCCTGCGCCTGGTGGCCGGCGAGGGACTCAAGGCCGCCTGCCAGGCCACCAGTTCGCTGTTCTATGTGCTCGAGGGCTCCGGCAGCCTGCGCTGGAGCGGTCGTGAGCTGAGCTGGAGCCAGGGCGACCTGATTGCCCTGCCCTGCGGCGATGCCCCCCTGCTGGAGGCCAGCAGCACCAGCGTTCTCTACTGGGTGCATGACGGCCCCCTGCTGCAGCACCTGGGGGTGGAGGCCACAACACCGCGCTTCGAGGCCACCCACTACCCGGCCGCGCTGCTGGAGCAGGAACTGCAGCAGCTGCTGGCCGATCCCAGCGCCGCCCACAGCAACCGGCTGTCGCTGCTGCTGGCCAACGCCGATCTGCCCGCCAGCCGCACCGTGACCCACACCCTCTGGGCCATGCTCGGCGTGGTGCCCGAAGGCGCCGTGCAGCCGCCTCACCGGCACCAGTCCGTCGCCCTGGATCTGATCATCGACTGCGATCCCGGCTGCTACACCCTGGTGGGCACCGAACTCGATGCGCGAGGCCGGATCCGCAATCCCGAGCGGATCGACTGGCAACCCGGCGGCGCCTTCATCACCCCGCCCGGCCACTGGCATGCCCACGTCAACGCCAGCGGCCGGATGGCGCGGCTGCTGCCGATTCAGGATGCCGGCCTACACACCTACCTGCGCAGCCTCGACATTCGATTCAGCGGCACGGTCCGTGACTGAACCCACCCCTGAGCGGCGCTCCTGATCGGCGGCCACCATCGTCCGGAAGCTCTCGCCCTCGATCGTCTCCTCGCTGATCAGGCGATCCACCAGCGCATCCATCAGATCGCGGCGAGGCTCCAGCAGGGCGATGGCCTGGTCAAGGGCATGGCGGGCCAGCTGACCAACCTGGGCGTCGATGCGGCTGCCGGTGTCCTCGGAGTAGTGGGGCTGGGAACGCAGCCAGTCGCGCCCCAGGAACACCTCCGGGCCTTCGGACTCCAGGGCCACGGGACCCAGCGGTGAGAAGCCGTAACGGGTGACCATCTCACGGGCGATGCGGGCCACCAGCTCCAGGTCGCCGGACGCCCCCTGGGTGACCTCCTCGGGCCCGAACACCACCAGTTCGGCGGCTCTGCCGCCCATCGCCACCACCATCCGCGCCAGCAGGTAGGCCTTGCTGATCAGTCCCGAGTCGAGCACGTCCTCATCCGGCATGGTGCGGGCGAAGCCCCCCACACCGCCGGCGCGGGGCAGCAGGGTCACCTTGTCGAGCCGGTCGGCGTGGGGGACCAGAGTGGTGAGCAGGGCATGGCCCACCTCGTGGTAGGCGATCAGGCGTTTCTTGGCCGAATCCTGCAGGGGGGCCGCCGCCAGACCCATGGTGATGCGCTCGAGGGCATCGCTGAGGGCGGCCTCATCGATGGCGGTCTGGCGGCGGCGGGCCGTGAGAATCGCAGCCTCGTTGAGCAGGTTGGAGAGATCGGCGCCTGAGAATCCGGGCGTGCGTCGGGCCCAGTCGGCCAGCGACACCCCCTCGGCCAGGGGGCGGGTGCGTGCGTGCACCGCCAGGATCTCCTCCCGGCCCCGCCGGTCCGGCAGGTCGACGGTGATGCGCCGATCGAACCGACCGGGGCGCGTCAGGGCCGCATCGAGCACATCGGGGCGGTTGGTGGCCGCCAGCAGGATCACGCCGGCGTTGTCGGCGAAGCCATCCATCTCGGTGAGCAGCTGGTTGAGGGTCTGCTCGCGCTCGTCGTTGCCGCCGCCGATGCCGGCGCCGCGCTGGCGGCCCACCGCGTCCACCTCGTCGATGAAGATGATGCAGGGCGCCTTCTCCTTGGCCTTGCGGAACAGGTCCCGCACCCGGCTGGCCCCCACGCCCACGAACATCTCCACGAATTCGGAGGCGGCCATGGAGAAGAAGGGCACGCCGGCCTCACCGGCGATGGCCTTGGCCAGCAGAGTCTTGCCCGTGCCCGGTGGACCCACCAGCAGCACACCCTTCGGGATGCGGGCACCGATGGCCGTGTAGCGCTCAGGAGCCTTGAGGAAGGTGACCACCTCCTGCAGTTCCTCCTTGGCCTCGGCGATGCCTGCCACATCCTCGAAACGCACGCTCACGCCTCCCTCAGGCTGCAGCCGCGGCTTGCTGGCGCCGAATCCAAGGGCCCTGTTGGCCACCTTCGCCGAGCGCTTGAGCAGCAGGGCCAGGCCGCCGAGCAGCAGCAGCACCAGCAGGCCGTTGGAGATCAGCGCCGCGGAAGCGGCATCGGCCCGGTCGTCCCTCACCGACAGCGGCACGCCGGCCTGCTCGGCGGTGCGCAGCAGCTGCTGGTCGTTGGCGAACACGGGCACCCGCTCCTGGCGGCCGTCCCCGAACTCCACCCGCACCTCCCGCTGACGCGGCGAAAGCTCCAGGTCCTTCACCCGCCCCTCGCGGATATCGGCGAGCAGCTGGCTGTAGGAGGGGGGCTCGTCGCGGCGGCTCAGCAGCGCGCTGCGCTGGCTTGGCGCGGCCGCATCAGGGGCTGGGGAAGCTTCTGGAGCTGGGCCTGAAGCGGCGGTGGTGGGGCTGGCGCTCACGGCGTTCCGTCGCTCAGGGGAGCCTAGCGATTTGACGGAGGGCAAGTCCGCGGAGGAAGATCGTCGTTTGGCCGAACGCGAGCACGGGGATGGCAGTACCCAAGAAGAAAACATCGAAGGGCAAGCGCAACCAGCGCCACGCCCACTGGAAGGCCAAGGCCGCCGTGGCGGCCCAGCGCGCCATGTCCCTGGGCAAGGCCGTGCTGAGCGGACGCGCCCAGGGCTTCGTCTATCCGATCGACAGCGACGAGGACGACGCCGGGGAGTGATCCCTCCGGCGTTCCAGCGTGACCCGTCGCTCCAGCGTGACCAGGCGGCGGCGGCCATCGAGCACCCCGACGGCGGCCGCAACCTGCGCCAGGGGGTCCTGATAGAGCTCCGGTGGCAGGCTGCACAGGCTGGCGCGCACCAGCCGGTCCAGGGTCTCCGGGGCCAGAGCCGCAGCGCCTGCCCGCCGCTGCCGGGCTTCCGCCTGGAACCGCCAGCGCCAGGGCAGGGTCCAGCGACCGGGACGGAGCAGCCACAGTTCATCGAGCTGGGCCCAGGCGGGCGCATAGGCCCTGAGCGCCCGGTCCCAGCGGGGCAGCCAGAGCCGCTCGGCGGCGCTGAGAGCCCGGGGTCCGGCTTCAGCCATGCGCGCCTCCAGGTCCACCGTCGCCAGGGCCGGTCCCAGGGGCCGGCAGCCGATCAGCCAGCCCTCGAGCACCAGGGCCTCCGCCTGCAGCACCTGCTCACCGCAGCGGTCACCCTCAGCGTCCCGCAGGGTCTTGTCGAAGCGCGGCAGACGCAGCTCCCCGCCAGCGCGCCAGTCGGTCAGGCAGCCCCGCAGCAGGGCGGCATCGTGGCTGCCCGGCGGCACCCGCGTGACCGCGAAGGGGTTGCCCTCCAGGGCACTGAGGCGGGCGGACCAGGGCAGATAGAAATCATCGATCGAGGCCACCGCCAGGCGCAGCCCCAGCCGCGGGGCCAGACCGGCAAGCAGCCGGCAGAGGCTGCTCTTGCCGGCACCCACCGGCGCGTTCAGTCCGATGGCGGGCCGCCTGCCCTCCTCCACCAGCTGCTGCAGACGGTTGAGCAGGGGCAGGGCGAACTCCCGGAACAGGGCCGTATCGACGTCCATCAGGTGCCGAGCTTGTAGGCCTCCAGCACCACGGCGTACACGAGGCCGATGCGCAGGTTGTCGATCACCCGCCAGCCCAGGCCGGGCTGCTCGCGCACCAGCCGCCCCCGCAGCCGCACCACCAGCTCCAGCAGCAGCACCAGGGCCAGCACCATCAGTGGACGGCCACCGGGAAACAGGGGCAGCACGTAGGCCGTGAGGTTGCCCCCGAGGTAGAACCCCACCAGCAGGGCCAGCAACACGGCACTGCGATGGCGCCAGCTGCCGCGCAGCTGGCCGGCCAGCAGATCGGCCAGCGCCGCGCTCAGACGCTGAAAACGGGTGCGCTGCAGGGCCGTGGGTCTCATCGCAGGGTCTGCAGATAGGACAGCGTGATCCGGCCCTGCGGGCAAGCCGGGCCGCGCAGAAGCCGCCCGCCCGCGCCAAGTTCCGTCAGCACCGCACGGGCCGCCGCGAAGCGCTCCGGGGGCTCCTGGCGGCCGTAGTGGCTGAGGGTGACCAGACAGGGCACGCCCGCAGCCACCGCCGCCTCAAGCCCCGCGGGGGAATCCTCGATCGCCAGGGCATCGCCCGCCTCCACACCCAGGCGCCGCAGGACCAGCGCGTAGGCCTCGGGATCGGGTTTCTTGCGGGACACGTCATCACCGCACACCCAGAGCTCGAAGGCCGTGGCGAGGGAGCCAAGCAGCCGCTCCGCCAGCGCCTGCACCGCCGCGCGACCACTGGTGGTGACGATCGCCTGGCGCACACCGGCCGCGGCGGCGGCGGCGATCAGCGCCGCCACGCCCGGCCGCAGGCTGAGCCCGCCGGCGGCCATCAGGGCCCCGTAATGCCGCTGCTTGCTGGCCTGCAGGGCCTCCACCCGAGCGGGGTCGGGCTCGCTGCCCTCCAGATCGCGCAGGGCGGCCCGGATGCGCTCCCGGCCGCCGGCGATCGCCAGCCAGGCCCCGTAGCCCTGGGCATCCCAGTGCAGCGGCACGCCCTGCTCGGCGAAGGCACGGTTGAAGGCCAGGCGATGGCCATCCCGTTCGGTCTCCGCCAGGGTGCCGTCCACATCCCAGAGCAGGGCCCGCAGAGCCATGGACAGGAGCGCGCGGGTCTCGACCGAAGCAGCCTAGGCAGGGCCGCCGGCAACGGGCCCCGACACCGGTGCCGCCATGGCCGCGCCGCCGCACAATGGCCTGCGAACCGCTGTCCTGCCGTTGCTCCCCGCCCTCCACGAGCAGCGCTGGCAGCTCCCCGCAGCCCTGGGGGAGCTGGCCGAGCCGGAGGCGCTGCGGCAGCTGAATCCAGCCGGCGGCGAGCCGCTGCCCGACGCGCTGCTGGCCCTGCTGGCCCGGCGGGGCCACGGCAGCGCCGAGGCCGTGGCGGCCCTGCTGCTGCCGCCGCAGGCGCCCGACCCACTGCAGCATTTCGCCGATCTGCCGGCGGCGGCGGCCCGGCTGGAGCAGGCATGCCGGCGGGGCGAGGCGGTGGCCATTTGTGGCGACTATGACGCCGACGGCATGACCAGCACGGCCCTGCTGGTGGGGGTGCTGGGCCGCCTGGGAGCCACTCCCCAGGCGGCCATCCCCAGCCGCCTGGAGGACGGCTACGGCCTCAATGCCGCCATGGTGGAGGTTCTCGCCGGCCAGGGGGTGGGCCTGCTGGTGACGGTGGACAACGGCGTGTCAGCCCACGCCGCACTGGAGCGGGCCCGGGAGCTGGGGCTGGAGGTGATCCTCACCGACCACCACACCATCCCCGAGCCGCTGCCCCCCCACCTGGCCCTGCTGCACCCCCAGCGCACGCCCGAGGGGTCACCCTTCCGCGGCCTGGCCGGGGTGGGGCTGGCCTATGTGCTGGCGGCGGCCCTGTGCCGGCGCCTGGGCCGCGGCGATGGCCTGCGGATGGCGCTGGATCTGTTCTGCATCGGCACCATCGCCGACATGGCGCCACTGGCGGGAGTGAACCGGCGCTGGCTGATCGACGGGCTGCCGCGGCTGGGCCAGAGCGACCTGGCCGGTCTGCAGGCCCTGCAGCGGCTGGCCGGTGTGGACAGCCAGCCCCTCGACGCCGAGGCGGTGAGCTTCCGGATCGCCCCCCGCATCAACGCCGTGGGGCGGTTGGGGGATCCCGGCATGGTGGTGGAACTGCTCACCACCGAGGACGCCGATCGGGCCCTGGAGCTGGCCCGCGAGTGCGAGGGCCTCAACCGCCAGCGGCGGGAGCTGTGCGAGGCCATCGAAGCCGAGGCCCTGGCCCTGCTGGAGTCCGATGGCAGCGCCCGGCCTGACTTCGTGCTGCTGGCCCAGAACCACTGGCACCACGGCGTGATCGGCATCGTCGCCGCGCGGCTGGTGGAGCGGCTGAACCGGCCCTGCGCCCTGCTGGCGGGAGAGGGCAATGGGCGGCTGCGCTCCTCGGTGCGGGCGCCGCGGGGTTTTGCCGTGGATGCGGCCCTGGCTGACTGCGCCGATCTGCTGGAGCGCCACGGCGGCCACCCCGCCGCCGGCGGGTTCACGGTGCGCGCCGAGCGTCTGGAGGAGCTGCAGCGTCGGCTCGAGCAGCGCGCCCGCCTGTGGCTGGAACGGCAGGGAGGCCTCCACCCGGTGGAACCCGAGGCCCTGCTCCCGCTGGCGGCGATCGACCGGGAGTTTCTACGGCAGCAACGGCGGCTCGAACCCTTCGGCATCGGCCATCCCCAGCCGGTGTACTGGAGCAGCGGCTGTGAGCTGCGCAGCCAGAAGCTGCTGCGAGGCGGCCACCTGCAGCTGGAGCTGGAGCAGGACGGCGCCCGGCTGCGGGCGATCGGCTGGCGCTGGCGGGGGGAGGCGCGGCTGCCACGCTGGCTCGACGTGGCCTACCGGCTGCGGCTCGATCGCTGGCAGGAACAGGAACGGCTGCAGCTGGAACTGGTGGGCCTGCGCCCCAGTGCCCTCGGCGAGCACGGCGACGCCGAGGTGATGCTGCAGCGGGGTGATCGCCTCTACTGGTGCCGCCGCCTTGGCGAGGGCCTGGTGATCCGCAATGCCGCCGGTGAGGAGCTGCACAGCGGCAGCAGCCCGGAGCATCCCTACCTCCGCGCCCTGCTGCAGGACGCGGCCACGGCGCTCGGCCTGGCCGCCTGAGATGCCCTACGGCCGCCGCGATCTGGTCAACCTGGTCCGGCTGCTGCTGCTCGGCACGCTGGTGGGCCTGGCCTGCTGGCCCCTCAACCTGATCGACACCGCCCAGGACCGCTTGCTGAGGCTGCTGCCCGGCGTGTCCGGCGCCGCCTGGAGCCGGGGCAGCCTGCTGCTCACCCTCGCGCCGGTGGCGACGCTGCCCCTGCTCCTCTGGCTCCAGCGGGGGCCGTTGTCCGCCGGCGCCGGTTCCGGCATCCCCCAGACGATGGAGAGCCTCGAGAGCGAGGACGCGGCACGCTCCCTGCTGGGCCCGCGACCGACCGGGGCGCGGCTGGGGCTGTGGACCATCGCCAGCCTGGCGCTGCTGCCCCTCGGCCGGGAGGGCCCGGTGGTGCAGCTGGGGGCGACCGTGGCCACGGCCCTGCAGCGGCGGCTGCCGCGCCTGGCGCCCGGGTTCGAGCCGGAGCTGGTGCGTGCCATGGGGGCGGGAGCGGGCCTGGCGGGGGGCTTCAACAGCCCGTTGATGGGGGCCCTGTTCGTGATGGAGGAACTCACCCGCCGTTTCCACCCCCGGCTCCTGTGGCCATCGCTGCTGGTGTGCGCGGCGGCCGCCCTGGTGAGCAACCTGGGCGGCATCCCCCTCTTCCCCCTGGGCCTGGTGACCACACGGGTACCGGAATGGCAGCAGCTGCTCTGGGCACTGCCGGTGGGCTCGCTCACCGGCGTGCTGGGCGGTCTGTTCGCCCGCGCCCTGCTGGCGCTGCGGCGCTGGCTGGTGCCCCGGCTGGGGCGACGCCCCCTGGTGGGTGGGCTGATGCTGGGGACGGGTCTGGCGCTGATGACCCTGCTGAGCGGCGGCTGGAGCGGCGGCGATGGCGAACTGCTGATGCAGACCCTGCTGGTGGACCGGGGTCCGCTGCCGGTGCCGGGGTCACCACCGGCGATCGGCGGCTGGCTGCTGGTTGTGCTCAGCAGGGTGCTGGCTCCTGCGCTGGTGCTGGCCGCGGGCATCCCGGGTGGCCTGATCGATCCATCCCTCAGTGCCGGCGGCCTGTTCGGCGGCGGACTGCTGCACCTGCTGGGGGGGGAGACGGCACTGGGGTTGGCCCTGGGCATGGCGGGCGGGCTGGCGGGCGCCACCCAGCTGCCGCTGATCACGGCCGTGTTCGCTCTCAAGCTGGCAGGCGACCAGCAGTGGCTGCTGGGGATTGTGATCAGCTCAGCGCTGGGGGCCCATGCCGGGCGCCGTCTGCAGCGCGAACCGATCTATCACGCCCTCAGAGAGCCCCGCGCCGATAGAAGAGAATGAAGATCACAGCAGGCCCGGCCAGGGTGATGAGGGCCAGGGCGGCGAAATTGGCGATCAGGTTGAAGTCGATGCCCATGGGTGCCGGTGCGGTGGAGCGAATCGCTGGGCGCCAGAGTAGGGCCTCCTCCCCCTGCCCCTGGGGCGGTGGGCAGCTCTGTGATCGCTTGTCATCCCCCAGACCCCGCAGCCTGAGCGACACCCCTTGAAGCACGTCACCGCCTGGACCTGCATCGCCGGCTGCGGAGCCTGCTGCCGCCTCGATCCGGAGCTGCGCCGGGACGCCCTGGCCGCCCTGAATCCCCTGCAGCGGGATCGGTATCTGGCCATGGTGGGGGAGGACGGATGGTGCCGTCACTACGACACCGGGGGCCGGCGCTGCCGCCTCTACGACGGGCGCCCGGATTTCTGCCGCGTCAGCAACCTGATGAAGCTGTTCGGCGCCGAGGGCCAGGACGCCGATGCGTTGGCGATCGCCTGCTGCCGACAGCAGATCCGCAGCGAGTACGGGGGCCGTGGCAAGGTGATGCGCCGATTCCTGCGGGCGATTCGCCGGTCATGAACAGCGAGGAATCCGGCCAGTCGCCGGCCGGCAGCGGTCCGCAGACGCCGGAGCCGACCCCAGCCACCGGGGCATTTCTGGCCGCTCTGGCCACCACCTTCACCACCGTGTTCCTCGCCGAACTGGGTGACAAGACCCAGCTGGCGGCCCTGCTGCTGTCCGCCCAGTCGGGTCAGCCGCTGGTGGTGTTCATCGGGGCGTCCCTCGCCCTGATCAGCTCCAGCCTGGTGGGGGTGCTGCTGGGCCGCTGGCTGGCCCGGCTGCTGCCGGCCCACGAGCTGGAACGGCTGGCGGGGCTTCTGATGGTGGGTCTGAGCCTCTGGCTGGGCCGCCAGGCGGTGGTGCAGCTGAACGCTCCGCCCATCGATCTGCCCCTGGGCTGACCCAGTCCCGGGCCGTCCCCACCGAACCCGCCGCAGCGCTTCGCTCTCCCGCCGATGGATTTCAGCCTGCTCGCCTCCACCTTCATCACCGTGTTCCTGGCGGAGCTCGGCGACAAGACCCAGCTGGCGATCGTGAGCATCAGCGGCACCTCCAGTCGTCCCCTGGCCGTGTTCGCCGGCAGCTCCATGGCCCTGGTGCTCGCCAGCCTGCTGGGCGCGGCGGCGGGGGGGTCCCTGTCAGCGGTGATCCCCACGAATGCCCTGCAGCTGGCCGCCTCGGCCGGGTTCCTGGTGCTGGGGATCCGTCTGATCCGCAAGGCCGCCGCCGCCGATGCGGCCACGCAGGCCACCGCGGGCGACGGCGGCAGGTCCGACCCCGGCCAGGGGTGAGCGTCAGTCAGCCGCCGCACGGGCGGCACCGTCAAGCGGCTGCATACAATCGCCCCAGCTGGAGCCGGCTGGTCGTGGGCATCGCTCCGAGCCCGGACCCACCGTTCCCGCCTGCCGTCCCCGCGTGCCCCCTGGGGCGGTTGGCGATGGCCACCGCCAAACAACCCGATACCCCATGAAGTTCACGGTCGCCGATCTGCTCGACCAGCTTCCCGCCGACGAAGCTCTGCCCCTCACCAGGCTCGAGAAAACCCTGGGGCTGAGCCACAAAACCGACAAACAGCACCTGCGCATCGCCCTCGACGGACTGATCAAGCTGGGCCTGGTTCAGGAGAGCGAGGCCGGCCTGCTGCGTGGCGACAACCCCGACCTGATCCCCGCCCGTCTGCGCTGCTCCAGCAAGGGCTTCTGCTTCGCCCTGCGCGAGGACGGCGGCGAGGACATCTACATCCGTGAGCACCAGCTCAACCACGCCTGGAACGGCGATCGGGTGCTGGTCAAGGTGACCAGGGAGGGGGGGCGCCGGCGCTCCCCCGAGGGCGGCGTGCAGTGCATCCTCGAGCGCCAGACCCCCTCCCTGCTGGCCCAGATCGAGCAGCAGCAGGACCAGCTGCTGGCCACCCCGCTGGACGACCGCCTGCTCACCAGCGTGGTGCTCCCCGCCGCCGACGCGGCCCATCTCGATCCCGAGCACAACTCGGTGGTGGAGGTGGTGATCGATCGCTACCCCGTGGCCCAGTTCTCCCCCCAGGGTCATGTGGCCCGCAGCCTGCCCGTCAACGGGGGCGAGGACGCCGACCTGGAGCTGCTGCTCACCAAACACCGGCTCAACAGCCGCGCGGCAGCACCCCGCGCCAGCCTCAGGGCGCTGGACGCCGCCGGCCGCGAGGACCTCACCGCCCAGCCCGTCCTGCTGCCGGAGCTCTGGGCCGGAGAAGCGGCTCCATCGCTGCCGGCCGTGGCCCTGGAAGCCCGCGATGGCGGCTGCACCCTGTGGCTGCACAGCCCGGCGGTGGCCGAGCGCTTCGCCATGGGCGGCAGCCTGGATCAGTGGTTGCGCGAGCAGGCCGATGCCCTCTGCGTCGGTCGGCGCTGGCTGGCCCTGCTCAGCCCCGCACTCGCCAAGGCGGCCGCCTTCAGCGTCGGCCAGGAGCAGGCGGCCGTGTCGGCGGCCCTGGAGCTCGACGACGCGGGCCGGCTGCAGGGCTACCGCTTCTGCCGCAGCTGGATCAGACCGGTGGCCAGCGTCGATCAGGCCGCCCTCACCGCTCTGGCGGAGCGCAAGCCCAGAAGCCGCACCACTCCGGCGGCGCTCAAGCCTCTCAAGGGACAGCTGGAGCAGCTGGAGCAGCTGGTGGCCCTCGCTGAGCTGCTGGGCACGCGGCGGCGGGAGGCCGGCTCGATCGAGCTCGACCTGCCGCTGCCGCCGATCGAGAGCCTCGGCGATCTCAGCGTTCCTGCCCCTGGCCCGGCGCAGCAGGGCTGGCTGCTGGCCCTGCCATCCCACCACCCGGCAGCGATCCTGCGCGAGGCGGTGCTGCTGGCCGAACGCGCCCTCGGCGAGCACCTGGCGGCCCTCGAGCTGCCGGCGATCTTTGCGGTCAACCCCCCTGCCGACAGCGGCGACCTCAACGATGTGGCCAAGGCGGCCCTGGCCCTGGAGATCCCGCTGGAGCTGGGCGAGGAGGGCCATGCCAGCGCCGCCGAGCTGGCGTCCGCCTTCGCGGCCTCCAGTCGCAGCCGCTCGCTGCTGCAACAGCTGCGCGGGGTGCTGCAGCCGGTGCAGCTGAGCACCAGCCGCGGCGACCACGCCGTGGCCGGGCTCGTGAACAACGAGGAGGCAGCCCTGGCCCCCTGGACCTGCCCGACGCTCCACTACGCGGACATCTGGAACCAGCAGTTGCTGGTGCTGCTGCTCAGCGAGGGCAAGGATCGTCCCAGCCCGCGGCACAAGACGAGCGTGGATCTGGCCTCGCCGGCCTGTCACGGCGCCATCGACTGGCCGCTGCTGGAGCCCGCCCAGCTCACCCCCCTGCACCAGGCCCTTGAGCACGGACTGGTGCAGCGCCTCAACGGCAGGCGCCGGTTCCTGGCCGAGCTGGAGGCCGACCTGCTGGCCATGGCCCAGGCCCGCCAGGCCGAGCCGCTCGTGGGCCAGGTGCTCCCCGGGGTGATCAGCGGCGTGCAGAGCTACGGCTTCTTCGTGGAGGTACCCCCGTCCAACGTGGAGGGGCTGGTGCACGTGAGCTCGCTGAAGGACGACTGGTACGAGTACCGCTCGCGCCAGAACCGGCTGGTGGGCCGCAAGAACCGGCGCACCTACATGCTCGGCGACGCGGTGGAGGTGGAGATCCAGAAGGTGGACGCCCTGCGCCACCAGATCGACCTGGCCGTGGTCCAGCCCGAGATCGATCCCATCGACGACGATGGGGATGCCGAGGCCGGGCAGGAGCACGATCGCTTCGCCGCCGTGCCGGTGCTTAGCGAAGTCTGAGCGGCGGGAGCGAACCCATGAACCCGGGCACACCGGTCGTGCTGGCCATCTCCGGTGCCTCGGCCCAGCCCCTGGCCCAGAGGGCCCTGCAGCTGCTGCTGGACGCCGGTGAGGCGGTGGAACTGGTGACCAGCCGGGGAGCCATCGGTGTGTGGCAGGCCGAACTGGGCCTGCAGGTGCCCGGCGACCCTCAGGCCCAGGAACACTTCTGGCGCGATCGCACCGGCTGCAGCGGCGGCCGGCTGCGCTGTCACCGCTGGAACGACCAGGCGGCCGCGATCGCCAGCGGCAGCTACCGCACCCGCGGCATGGTGATCCTGCCGGCCTCCATGGGCACCGTGGGCCGGATCGCCACCGGTGTGGCGCTCGACCTGGTGGAGCGTGCCGCTGACGTGCACCTCAAGGAGGCCCGGCCGCTGGTGATCTGCCCGCGCGAAACCCCCTGGAACCTGGTACATCTGCGCAACCTCACCGCCCTGGCGGAGGCGGGAGCCCGCATCGCCCCGCCGGTGCCGGCCTGGTATCACCAGCCCCGCACAATCGAGGACATGGTGGATTTTCTGGTGATCCGGGTGTTCGACCTGCTCGGCTACGACCTGGCACCGCTGCGCCGTTGGCAGGGTCCGGTGCGGCATGCAGACTCGGGCCCGGGCAACTCCCGAGCCGAGTCTTGAGCCTGCTGCGCCGGTTGCTGCTGCTGCCCCTGCTGGCCCCGCTGCTGGCCGTGCTGGTGATCGGGGCGGTCAATCCCAGGCCACCGGTGCGCCTGCGGCTGCTGATCTGGACCTCGCCGCCGCTGCCGATCGGCGTGTGGCTGATGCTGGCCTCCGGCGGTGGTGCCCTGCTCAGCGCCGGCGCCACGGCCCTGGCCCTGCGGGGGGAAGCACAGACCCTGCAGCGCCGGGTGTACCGGGAGGTTTGGCCGGAATCGGAGCCGCCCCGTTCCCCGGCCACCGTGCCGCCACCGCCGGCGACGGCCTCCCCACGGGGGGCCCAGCCAGGTGCCGGCCCCAGCCGCGCACCGGGGGAGCCTCCGCCCACCGTGGCCGTGGCCTACCGGGTGATCCGGCGGCCCGCCGACCAGGCGTCAGCCGCCAGCACGGCGACCGCCAGCGCAGCCAGCCCGGCAGCCGGCAGCCAGGGCAGCGACCCCGGCGATGGCTGGGACGCCCCCCCGGGCGAGGAGTGGTGAGGACAGGGGCTGACTAGAGTCGGGCCAGCCAATGCGCGGGGCCAGAGTCCGGTGAGCGATCCCACCCCATCTCCCACCCCATCAGCCGAGCAGCCGCCCGCCAAGCCGGCCAAGCCGGCCAAGCCCCCGGCTCCGGAGGACGCCCCCTTCGCCACGTTCATCCCCGAATCGCTGCTGCCGGCCCTGGCCAGCGAGATCCGCAGCTACGGCGGCCCCGAACCGGAGCTGCGCTTCGAGCAGGGAGCGATGCCGGTGGTGGGCGGCAGCTGCTGGATGGTGGCTGGCGAGCTGCCGGGTCAGCGGCGCTTCTGGCTGTGCTTCACCGCCGAGACCATCAATGCCCCCAAGACCGTGGCCCTGGCCGAGCCCGGTGCGGAGCCGTCACTGCTGGAGCCCTTTCTTTCCGATGAGAAGCGGATGAGCCAGGCGCTGCTGGTCTCGCGTCTGGTGCAGCGGCTCAACGGCCAGAAGTGGCTCGGGCCCAACTGAGCCTCCTGCAGGCCGGGGCGGTCCGGCCCCTGCTGGCTGTGCAGCGACGCTTTACATCCAGCACCCCCCGCGGACGCAGGCCCCTTACGATGCCGGCACCGCCCCGTGCTGCTCCTCGATGGTGCCCCCCTCCGCAGTCGCGTCCAACGCCGCAGCCTCCGCCTCCCCAGCCGCCCCCGGCGTCAGCGGCCAGCCGATCGGCACCCCCGATTCCCCGGCCATCAAGGATCCGGTGAAGGACACGATCCTCACCCCCCGCTTCTACACCACGGATTTCGACGCCATGGCGGCGATGGATCTGCGGCCCAACGAAGCGGAGCTGGAGGCCATCTGTGAGGAGTTCCGCAAGGACTACAACCGCCACCACTTCGTGCGCAACGCCGAGTTCGAGGGCGCGGCCGACAAGCTCGACCCCGAAACCCGGCGGGTGTTCGTGGAGTTCCTGGAGCAGAGCTGCACCTCGGAGTTCTCCGGCTTCCTGCTCTACAAGGAGCTCAGCCGCCGTATCAAGGAGAAGAACCCGCTGCTGGCCGAGTGCTTCGCCCACATGGCCCGCGACGAGGCCCGCCACGCCGGCTTCCTCAACAAGGCCATGGGCGACTTCGGACTGCAGCTCGACCTGGGCTTCCTCACCGCCAACAAGGCCTACACCTTCTTCAAGCCCAAGTTCATCTTCTACGCCACCTACCTGAGCGAGAAGATCGGCTACTGGCGCTACATCGCCATCTACCGCCACCTGGAGAAGCACCCGGAGAGCAAGATCTTTCCGATCTTCAACTTCTTCGAGAACTGGTGCCAGGACGAGAACCGCCACGGCGACTTCTTCGATGCCCTGATGAAGGCCCAGCCCGACACCGTGCGCGGCCTGCGGGCCCGGCTCTGGTGCCGCTTCTTCCTGCTGGCGGTGTTCGCCACCATGTATGTGCGCGATGTGGCCCGCAAGGAGTTCTATGAGGCCCTGGGTCTCGATGCCCGTGAGTACGACAAGGAGGTGATCGAGAAGACCAACGAAACCTCCGCCCGGGTGTTCCCGGTGGTGCTCGATGTGCGCAACCCCCGCTTCTGGGAGCGGCTCGAGCGCATGGTGCAGAACAACGCCAAACTCACCGCCGCTGACCAGGGCAGCGCCCCCGCGCCGGTCAAGGCGATCCGCAAGCTGCCCCTCTGGCTCGCCAACGGGCTCGAGATGGCCGCCCTGTTCCTGATGAAGCCGATCCGCAGCGAGGAGCTCCAGCCCGCCGTGCGCTGAGACAGTCACCCCCCTGCGCTGAGTCCGCTTCAGCGGTCCCGCCACCCCGGGCCCCGGCCACCACGGCCGGGGCCCTTTTGCTAGGACCACCGCACTCCGTCCTGTCCCGATGGTCGTCACCGCGCCTCCGCCCCGCCTGCAGCAGTTCGACACCGGCTGGAGACCCCGGCTGGAGACGCTGCTGGCCGCCGGCCGGGCCGCCGGAGCCGATCTGGTGGAGGTGTTCCTGGAGCGCATCGACCACATCGGGGTGCTGGCCGAGCAGGACGGCATCACCAGCGTCAGCCCCGCCTTCGGCACGGGCGCGGGTCTGCGGGTGTTCAGGGGCCTGCGTGACGGGTTCGTGAGCACCAACGACCTCAGCGATGCCGGCCTGATGGCGGCCCTCGAGCAGGCCCTTGGCATGCTCGGGCTGGTACTCAGCCCACTGTCGGCCAGCGCTTTCGAGGGCCTCCCGGAGCTGCGCGACCACGGCAGCGGCAAGGGCGACTGGCTGGGCCGCTGCCCCGAACTGGGCGAGGCCACCGGCCGGCTGCTGGAGGGCACGCGACGGCTGGGGGAGGTGGGCCGCCACCTGCAGGTGCGCCGGGGCAGCTATGCCCGCGACTGGCAGGAGGTGCTGGTGGCCGCCAGCGATGGCACCTTCGCCCGCGACGTGCGCCTGCATCAGTCCCTGGGGCTGAGCGTGCTGGCGGCCGATGGCGAGCACCGCTCCAGCATCGGCCGCCGCTACGGCAGCTCCGGCCGTCCAGACCAGCTGCGTCACTGGGATGTGGAGGCCAGCGCCCGCGAGGTGTGCGAGAGCGCCGGCACCATGCTCTATGCCGCCTACGTGGAGGCCGGTCAGATGCCGGCGGTGCTGGCCAACCGCTTCGGGGGCGTGATCTTCCATGAGGCCTGCGGCCACCTGCTGGAAACCACCCAGGTGGAGCGGGGCACCACGCCCTTCGCCGACAAGGTGGGGCAACCGATCGCCCACCCCGCCGTGACGGCGATCGATGAGGGGCTCAGCGACGGGGCCTTCGGTTCGCTGTCGATGGACGACGAGGGCATGGAACCCCAGCGCACCGTGCTGATCGAGAACGGCGTGCTGCAGCGCTTCCTCTCCGACCGGGCCGGCGAACTGCGAACCGGCCATGCCCGCACCGGCAGCGGACGGCGTCAGAGCCACAACTTCGCCGCCGCCAGCCGCATGCGCAACACCTACATCGCCGCCGGTCCCCACACGCCCGAGCAGCTGATCGCGTCGGTGGACAAGGGGCTGTACTGCAAGTCGATGGGGGGCGGCAGCGTGGGGCCCACCGGTCAGTTCAACTTCGCCGTGGAGGAGGGGTACATGATCGAGAACGGCCAGCTCACCAGGCCGGTGAAGGGCGCCACCCTGATCGGCGAGGCCAGGGAGGTGATGCCGCGGATCTCGATGTGCGCCAACGATCTCGACCTGGCGGCAGGCTTCTGCGGCTCGGTGAGCGGCAGCGTCAACGTCACCGTGGGCCAGCCCCACATCAAGGTGGATGCGATCACCGTGGGGGGCCGCTGAGGATGACAACCACTTCAACCACAACCACCGCTGTGACCGGGACTGCATCGGGCCCGGAAGCCGCAGCCGGGCTCGATGCGCCGGCGCTGCGCGACACCCTCGAGCGGCTGGCCGGCCGCCACGGCATCGGCCGGTGGGATCTGGGCGCCTCCTGCAGCACGGACATCTCGGTGCAGGTGGACCGGGGCGAACCCAAGCAGATGAAGGGCGCCCAGCGCAGCGCCATCACCGTGCGGGTGTGGAACAGCGAGGGGCTGGTGGGGGTGACCAGCACCTCCGACCTCTCCGCCGCCGGCCTGGAGACGGCCCTGGTGGGAGCCCGGGCGGCCAGCGCCTTCGGCAATCCCGACGACACCCCAGGCTTCTCGCCCCTGGCCACGGCACCGCTGCCGGAGCTGGATCAGCCCCTGCGGCCATCCCGGCCGATCCTGCAGCTGCTCGACACGCTGCAGGACGCCGAGCACCAGCTGCTGGAGAGCCATGCCGCGATCGGCACCGTGCCCTACAACGGCCTCGCCCAGCGCCGCAGCGAGCGCCTCTACCTCAACAGCGCCGGAGCCTGCCGCCACCAGCGCCTGAGCACGGCCAGCCTCTACCTCTACGCCAGGGCAGAGGAAACCGGCCGCAAACCGCGCAGCGCCGGGGCCGTGCGCCTGGCCTACGGCGTCGATGAGCTCGATGTGGCCGGCTGCATCGCCGAGGCGGCCGAGCGCACCATCAGCCACCTGGACTACGGCCCGATCGACACCGGCCGCTACACCTGCGTGTTCACCCCGGAGGCGTTCCTCGATCTGATCGGCGCCTTCTCCAGCCTGTTCAATGCCCGCGCCGTGCTTGACGGCGTCAGCCTCAGCGGACGCAACTCCATCGGCCGGCCGCTGGCGGTGCCGTTCCTGTCGATCCACGACAACGGTCTGCACCCCGGCAATGTCGGCGCCGCAGCCTTCGACGGCGAAGGCACCCCCACCCGCCGGCTGGCCCTGGTGGAAGGGGGCGTCCTGCGTCACTTCCTGCACTCCGAAGCCACGGCCAGGGCCTTCGGCGTCGAGCCCACGGGCCATGCCGGCATGGGCGCCAAGGTGTCGGTGAGCCCGGAGTGGTTCGAGGTGGGGCCCACCCCGGGCAGCGGCGGCGGCCAGCAGGGTCTCGACCGCCGGGCATCCGACCAGAGCGACGGGCCAGGCCTGGTGGTGATCGACTCCCTTTCGGCGCTGCACGCCGGCGTGAAGGCCAGCCAGGGGAGTTTCTCGCTGCCCTTCGACGGCTGGCTGGTGCGCCGCGGCGAAGCCCGCTCGATCGAGGCGGCCACGGTGGCCGGCGACATCCGCCAGCTGCTCAACGCCATCGTGGGCTTCGAAGGAGACGCTGAGATCACCCCCGACGGCCTCTGCCCGCACGTGTGGGTGGAGGGGCTCTCGATCACCGGCGACGCCTGAGGCCGACCGGAGGTCAGGCGGCGGGGCAGGCCATTCCCCAAGCTGGGGGCATGAAGATCCTGTTCTGGGGCACCCCGCCCTATGCCGTGCCCAGCCTCGATGCCCTGGTGGATGCCGGCCATGAGCTGGTGGGGGTGGTGAGCCAGCCCGACCGACGGCGCGGCCGCGGCAAGGCCCTGGTGGCCAGCCCGGTCAAAGCCCGCGCCCAGGAGCTGGGCCTGCCCGTGTTCACCCCTGAGCGCATCCGCCGCGAGCCAGGCACGCAGGCCGAACTGGCGGCCCTCGGGGCCGACGCCTACGTGGTGGTTGCCTTCGGCCAGATCCTGCCGCCTGCCGTGCTGGCTCAGCCGCCGCTGGGCTGCTGGAACGGCCATGGCTCGCTGCTGCCGCGCTGGCGCGGGGCGGCTCCGATCCAGTGGAGCCTGATCGAGGGTGACAGCCACACCGGCGTAGGCATCATGGCGATGGAACCTGGACTGGACACCGGACCGGTGCTGCTGGAGCGCGCCATCCCGATCGGGCTGCTGGAGAACGCCACGCAGCTGAGGCGGCGACTGGCCGCCCTCACCGCCGAGCTGCTGGTGGAGGCCCTGCCCCTGATCGCGGCAGCCGGGCCCGGGCCTGAGGCCGAGCGGCTGGCACGGCTGGGGGTGCATCGACAGAGCGAGCAGGGTCTCACCCACGCGCGGCTGCTGAGCAAGGAGGACTTCCGGATCGACTGGCGTCAGCGGGCCCTGACGATCCACCGCCGCGTGATGGGACTCCATCCCGGCGCACACACCAGCTGGGACGACCAGCGCCTGCGTCTGCTGGCCACCGAGCCGCTGGTGGAGCGGCTCGCCGATCAGCTCAGCCCCGAGGCGGCGGCCCTGTGCGGCCGCCCCTGGCCTGGGGCCGGAGCCTGCGCCGGACCGGGCACGGTGCTGGCGCTTGAGCCCGGAGTGGGGGCGGTGCTGGCCACGGATGGCTGTCCGCTGCTGCTGCGCGAGGGCCAGCTGGCGGGGCGGGCGGCCTGCGCTGGACAGGCGCTGCTGCAGCAGCTCAGCCTGCGGCCGGGCGACCGCCTGGGGGCCACATCTCGTTCTGTGTTGTCAGGGGACTCACACGACTCAAACCGACCCCAGGATGGCTAAAGAGGGGGAAGCACAGGCTGACGCACGGGGACCACGGCCATGACCACCACCATCAGCGGGGACAGCACGGGCACCATCAGGGA